>JAGCTA010000204.1 GCA_017963875.1 Victivallales bacterium
CATCCCAGGGACTTTCGCCGAAGTACACCGCAAGTATTCCCCCCCTGTCAGAGCATGGCAGCAGAAACCTGCTTGATTCTTCTCGTCGCTTCTTCAAAGGAAATCCTGAAAACTTTCATCAGCATGTCGATTATGACATTGACTGGCGTGGCTCTCTGCAACTCATATTGTATGAGGCCAGCGATATTTTCAGCCTGCTCATCTTCACGTCCCTCATCTATTCCCTCCTGCCTTCCCTCCTCTCTTCCTTCCTGCCTTCCCTCCTCTCGTCCCTTCTGTAATCCTATTTTCTCCCCCTCGTTTCTTCCTTCGTTTCTCTCTGCCATAAACATCTTTTCAATTCCCTTAAGCATGTCGATACTCCTTTCTTCTTCTGTTTGTGGTATTGTCAAGCCAGCATACGCGTTTATCATGCCGACTGTCCTGCTGTCAAGACTCCTGAAACTGGCATCTTTCTCCATCGCCTCTTTCAGTCCGTATCCGCTTCGTGCACATCGAAGCACTGTGGCGACGTTCCTGAACTCCGTCTGAAAAAACCTCAATTCCTCATCCGTGAGGGACGCAACATCGATGACGCTCAACTGGTAGTCAGGCACCACATTCCGCACTTCATCGTTTGCTAGACGCAGCATGTCATGAAGACACAGCGGACCATCCCAAGGTGTTTCTCCGAAGTACACCACCAATGTGATGACAGGCACCAGCAATTCCCCCTTCTTCAATCCAGAGGTAAATGGACGACTTCTCGGCTCACTTCTGTTTCTCACTATCATGCGGATTTGCCTCTCGTATTCCATCGCATCGTATGCCAAAACGCGGGCAGCCATGCCATAATCCACATCCGTCTGGTTTTCAATACCAAGGAGAAGATAGACGGCATTACCGTCTGACTTGGCGGCGAATGCCTTCAGTAAATCCCGTTGCCGACTTCGAAGCCTATGGCTGTCCGAATCTGGCATTGAGGAAATCAGACATGGGTCCACACTGCTCAGGCACTCGTGTCGAACAACTGGCAGCCCTTTGAACACGGAGAAGTTGAACACTTCTGCGAACACCTTGTCATCTTCCATGAAAAGTTTTGCTGATTTGTCGTTATCAGGCATGAAAAACCTCCCGTCAGTTGCGATTTGCCTTCTACACCCTGCCTCTGCCAACCATGCCTGTCATCAAAACAATATACAGCATATAGAATACAAATCAAAAAAAATAATTTTTATTTCTGAAAACAAAGAGCATGAAAGACCATTGATGTCTTGATGACACCTTGAATATATCATAGATATTTAATTATACAACTATATATTTTACAATAAAATACACAATCATATAGATTCATATAGATTCATATATAATCCTAATAAATCATATTAATTCCTGTCAAATCCTAGAAAAACTCTAAAATCGGGTCCATAATCCTAATAAAAAAATCCTAACGCCGATGAAAATCGTCTTGATGCCTTGCCTGAAAGTGTACATGAGAAACCAGAGAAACACATCCTTGGGCTTGAAAAAATGGCTTTGACCATGGGCTTTTTTCATTTTCCGAATATATTAAGTCTCTCGTCAAAGTTCATGAAATACTAGATTATCCTAGTCCGAACGAAAAATGAAAATATCAGGAAATCTACATTCGCTGTTTCTTTGGAACTGAAAAAAGTATGAGGTATAAAAATGAGCAGTTTCAAGACAAGACATCCCAATATCGACATCGGAATCAAATTGTTTTTGCAGGCGGTCATCATCCTTTTGCTTTTCTATCTTTTGGCATGTGGAATGTTTGTCATTGGCTTTGGGCTTGTCAGAAAAGCATTGCCGCTGCTATGTTGGGGTGTATTCTGCCTGGGAGCATTCCTTTGTTCGGTAGGTGTACTGTGGAGAGGCCGAAAAATGCGTCGCGTTTCATACGCCTTGATGCTGCTGGCTGTTGTGGTCGCGGGCGGCATCTGGTGTCACTTCTGGTGGACGGAAGGACGCTTTCCCGTCGTGGAGCAACAAGTCGCCTGGTGGCAATATCGTCCTTATGCAGAAAACAACAAGTTGGTCAAAATCAAGATGCCAGAGGGTTTTCTCCTGGACGGAAATGACCTCCCGAAAATGGATGGCGCGTATGCCCTTTATCCCATCTATGCGGCGCTTGCCCAGGCAATGTACCCAAGAGAATTGGCGAATGATTATTCTTATGTCGGCCTCAATGGCTCGGATGAAATCTACCGCAAATTGATTGATGGTAAATGCGACATGATATTTGCCCTCGCACCGTCCAAATTGCAGCAGGAGGAAGCGGAAAAGGCTGGACTGACTTACGAAATGACTCCGTTCTGCCGCGATGCCTTCGTTTTCTACGTCAACGCGAACAATCCCATCGATAACCTCACGACAGAACAAATCAAGGCCATCTATTCAGGGCAAGTCACCAATTGGCGACAAATCCATGACAACTGGGACACGAAAATCATCGCTTTCCAACGCAACGAGGGCAGTGGAAGCCAGACGACGCTTCAACGGCTGATGGGAGACACGCCCATAATGCAGCCACTCAAGGAAGACCGAGTGGGCGGCATGGGCGATATCATCAACGATACCGCCAATTATCGCAACTTCCGTTCCGCATTGGGCTTCTCATTCCGCTTCTATGCCACGGAGTTGTTGAAGAACAACAAAATCAAACTGCTGTCCATCGATGGCTTTGCTCCGACTGTGGAGAACATTCGAAATGAGTCCTATCCGCACATCGCAACCGCATATATCGTCACTGTGCGCCCCAGGACGGAAAACATCCGCAAAATCACTGATTTCCTGCTCTCGCCTGAGGGACAGGAACTCGTGGAGAAAACTGGCTATGTGCCGATAACCAATCAGGACACAAGTCAGGTATCCGTCGATTATGGGACTTCACAAGTTCATTCATTAGAGGAAATGGATTTGGCCGTCGCCACTGTAAAGGCAGATTTTGCATCAATGGAAGGTTGCAAACTGTATTCTCTTAAATACGCAGGGGACGAGAGATGCAGGCAAGAACTTGAATACGCAAACAAGGAACGCAATCAAGATGACCGTTACGGCTTGCATCGTCTTTGATTCCGTCTTTCGCTCACCAATTGCTGGCGGCGGAGCCTGGGAGCCAAACGAATTGTACCGTTGGAGTTGGGTTTTAGCAAAAAGTAAGAACGGGACCTGGTTTGTCATCAACAAAGGCTACGCGTGATTCGGGATGATTGCGTTCCCAAGTAATCGCAAAGAAACACTCGAAAGCCGATATCTGTGAATTAAGCCCCCAAAAGTCCATCTGTTTTTTACGTATGTTCCAAATTGTCCTGTTGATTCTATTGCTGTTGTACCTCGGCGGTTTGATTTTTGTCGGCTTCAGGGATGCACGTTCCCTGCGAGGATTTTCCGACTTTGTGGTTGCGGGGCGTCGGCAGGGTGTCACGGCGGTGACGATGTCCGTTCTGGCGACCATCATCGGGGCATCGACCACTATTGGTATTGTGGACACCGCATACCGCATCGGTTTTCCAGCAGTCTGGTGGTTGCTGTGGGGAAGCCTTGGGCTGCTGGCGCAGTCCC
>JAGCTA010000205.1 GCA_017963875.1 Victivallales bacterium
GCCGAAGTCCAGCCTGCTGAACATCAGGCTGGCGGAAAACTGGATTGTGAAGTCCAGACCATCGTAGGAGGTTGTGGATTCTGACATTATTACAGGGACGCTGATTTCAGTGTCGTCATATTCAGGCTCGCCCAATGTGATGATGGCGGGGCGCGATGCAAAGAAGGCTTTAACAGTGAATGGTTCTGAAGGGGTGATGACGAGCGGATTCTGCTTGTTGATTTCCCCATTGACCGTCCAATATTGGAAAGTGGATTCGTCATCTGAATTTGCTGTGATGGTGATTGGTTTTCCTGTACGGGCTGCATACGCTCCTGCCGCCATGGGAAGCAGATGGGTGTAGCGTTTGTCGAAGTCCAGCGTGAAAGGAACAGGTGTGAAATTGACGTTGTCCAATACGGATGGCGTGGCTTTACCATCGCCCCATGCGTAGAGGTCACCTGTGCTGTCGATGGCGACTGTGCGGTCGGCGGCTGCGGCAACTGCAGTGACTTTTTTACCCGCTAGTGGACGGCCATTAGCGGCGCCGAGTTGTCCTTTGGTGTTGTCACCCCAGGCATGGAGTGTGCCGTTGGCATCCAATGCCAGCAGGTGGTTGTTTCCAGCCGCAATGGCGATGATTTTAGCGGTCAATCCCGCGATTTTTTCGGGTTTTGGATAGGACGCACCAACGGTTCCGCGCCCGAGTTGTCCTTTCCTGTTGTCGCCCCACGTCCAGACATTTCCTTCTGTATCCAATGCGGCACCAAAAGACGCACCAGCCGCAATGGCGATTACAAGTGGAAGCCCTTTGATTTCAGTATATTGCGTAAAAATCAATGGCGCTGTTGCTCCAATTTGGCAATGGTCATTGTCGCCGATGCCTTTGACGATACCGCTTGAGGTCAGCATTAAGACGAAGCCTTCTTGAACGGCACACTGGATGAAGTTTTCGCTTTCCATAACTGTAATGGAATCATTGCCAGTTTCTGCACCGCCGATGACAGTCAGACTGCGACCTGTCTTGCTGGGTTGAATGGCTGCGAGGCCGCCTGGACCACCCCATGCGTGCTCGATATGTTCCTTGTCCGTTGGAGTCTCTCTGTTGTTCCAATCTCTTCCATCGACAGACAGCAGTAGATGGTTGTAACCCCATGGGTTGGACCAGTGGGATTGGCTGGGATTCTCCCCATAGTAGTCCATTGCGTCTCCAGAACCGACTTTGCCATAGAAGGCAGTGTCATTGGCGAGTGCAAAATAGAGAGTGCTGGCAGCGGCGGCTAATTGGGGCGGTGTGTTCTGCTCGACCCGTCCATTGATGTTGTTATACGCTCCCCATAGCCAGAGGTTTCCGCTGGAATCGCGATAGCCTGTGGCTTCTGCCGATGCCTGGAGGAAGGAGGTGTCGGGAACGAAATGCGCGACAAATTTCTCATTACCGTAATAGAAGGCTTGCGACACGCACGAAAGCGGTTCAAGAGCGGGACCTTCCCAGTAGGCGAAGCGGTAGCCAGATTTCGGCGTGGCGTATAAGTCGATGAATTCACCCATCTTGTAGTAACCGCCAAAACCACCCGAAGCGGTGCCTTGACTCTCATCAGCACTTGTGCAGTCAACCGAATTATATTCTAAGTCAGGAAGTTCGATCATCTTAGGTAGGGCTTCCATCGTGGGCATGGGTGGTGGCGGGGTAGTGCCGCTGGGAGTGACCGTTCCCTCTGAGGACCATGGTGAAAGATTGCCTGTGGCATCAATGGCACGGACGGCCCAGAACAGTTGCTTTGCGGGTAGATTGGTCAGTGTGACACCACTTTTGTGTGCGAAGGTGTTGGATGCCGCGATGACATCGTCTTTTCCACTGGTTGTTCCGACACGCAGGAAGTAGCGGAGACCAGCCGATGCGGTCTCCGCATCCGTAGAATCGGTCCATGTGAAGACGGCACTGCCGCTTTTCGCATCCTTGGCCGAGAGACCTGTGGGAGCGGTAGGCGCGGCGTTGGTCGCGGTGACTTCATTGTGGACGTATTTTATGCCTGTGACGTTTCGGCTCGGTCCCTGCCTTCCCGTAAACACTTCGCTACGGCCGTAGAAAAGGCCTCCATGGACGATGTCGGGCTTTCCATCATTGTCGAAATCGACGATGGTCATGAGCGATGGGCCTGTGAAGCCTGCGGTGCCTGGCAGTTCCAGATGTGAATCGACGTATTTCTCGCCATCCCACGATAGGACTTTAAGATAATTACGACCGCTTTCGTGGAGAGGATAACTCTTGATGGTATCTTCCCCATACGGGTCGTAGCCATTGGAGGGGGACTTTCCCTCTGGACCCGTCATGATGGCTTCCAAGCGGCCATCCAAATCAACATCTGCCCAGGCGGCGTTTGCACCCCATCGGGATGGGATGTCTGCGGCAATCGGAAGTGGGACAGGGAGTTGCACGTTGCCTTGTTCGTCATTGGGGCGGCCACGGAGGATTCGAAGGGTAGTCCTGTAGTCACTGATGTCGCGGTCATATTTTGGACCGCCGCAGTAGAGAATGTCATCGCAACCATCCTGGTCGGCGTCCGCGATGGCAATGGATGTGAAATCTGCGTGCGGTAGCGGCAGTTCGTATGGGGTGAAATGCATGTTTCTGTTGTTGATATAGAGAACGTCAATGCTGGCCCAACTTGGAGAAGGTTCTTCGCAGAAGACGACAAAATCCATCCAGCCGTCGCCGTTGATGTCTCCGACGGCGAGTCCATGGGCAAGTTGCACGGGCTGTATGGCTCGGAACGTCTTGTCCGAGACGGGATAGACGATATATTGGGTTGGAGATTCTTGACGGATGATTTGCGTCATGCTGTCGTTGATTAACACGAAATCTGGATGTCCATCGTTATCGAAGTCCCCAGTGGCAAAGTAGCCTGGAATACCTGATGCTTCGTATTCGCCATTGCGGTGCTCAATGGATGCCAGACGTGTGAATTTGCCCTTGCCGTCGTTTTGTAGGAAGATTGTCTTTTGGCCGTTGGATGCGGCGACATCCAGCACTCCGTCGGCATTCAAATCAACCAAGATGAGTTCGAAGGCGGAGTCAGAGATTCCGCCAACATCCAGGTGACTTTCCTTCCAAGCGCCATCCGCCTGGCGTAACCAGACGGAATGACGGTTTTCAATAAACATGGTTATTCCTTGATCGTTGACGATGCCTTCGTCTATGGCGTTGTCCTGGCGGACGGAAGACACTGCGTCCAACCGTCCGTCTCCATTCAAGTCTCCGAACTGGATGCTGCCAGATTGTGGAAAGAGCGGTGGGAGGGCGTCTGCCGTTTCATAGAGAGTTGGAATGATGGTGCTGAAGGTCGGATAATTTTTACTGTACGCCTGTACCTCCTCGTCAATGGGAACAGTGCGGAAGAGGGTGCCTTTTTTATCACGGAAGTCCGCCTGGATAATCTTTCCGACGGAATTATGGTTGACTCCAAATCCCATATATATGTCAATCTGGTTGAGTCGAATGTTCTCGAATCCAGAAAGGTCGATGAGGGCCTGTACATGGTTTGGATCGGACTCAATTCCTTTGACATAGAGGTTGATACCCCAGAGCGGATTGTCCATCTCCAGTCCGTTGGCCTTGTAGTCGAATCCTCCAGGCCAGAAGCGGCCATATTGTCCCATCATCAGTTGTTTCCAACCGTTTGGATAGCCGTCGCATGAGAAGGTAAGCGTCGCCGTCATCGTGGGGACATAGTCACCGTCTCCGATAGTCATGGAATAAACTTCTGTGTCAATGAAACCATGAGTCAGCAAGGAGTCGTAGGCAAACCAAATATATCCGCCTTCGCCATTGACTGAAACGCCCCAGTTGGTGCCCCAGGAATTGACCGCCAGCAATGCGCCTTTCTTCTGCGTGCCATCCTTGGCGGTATAGGCCATATTGTCGTCATAGCCGATGATGGTCACGGCATGGCCTTGGCGTGTTTTTCCTGATGAAGGCCAGACGAATACGTCGTTGTTGGTGCTGTTGACAGTGATTTTCTTGCCGTTTTTTTGAGTGATTTCCACATCTTCGCCTTGCAATGGATAGGCGTCGAAACTTATGGGAATGGGTTGTGTACTAGCAGAGAAGATTTCGCCTGCGGCGAGTGCCTTCTTCAATTTCAGGAGACCTGCGGTCGAAGCGATGTTAGAGATGACGACAGGTTTGCCTCCCTTGTGGTGGAGTGCGTCGAGTTGCTCTTCAGCCGTCGGGATATACCAGTCTTGAATGTTGCCGCTGAAAGGCAGTTCTGCGAGGGTACGGTAGCCGCGCTTGCAGAGGATTTGGATGGTCGTGAGGGAATTGGCACCCCATGGCTCGGTTTCACTATCATCTCCATGGGGGACCATGATGACGCTCCATGTCGGGGAGACCATCTTGTCCGCATCCTTCTCATAGTCCCAGCGGCCTTCGCCCAGTCTTTTGGATTCGTAGTAGTTGCGCAGGTAGTAGGTGGGGGAGAAACTGCCGCAGATGCCTAACGCCCCTTGGGTCCAGACTCGTGGCAGATGATTTTGGTTGACAACACGGGAGGGCAAATCAGCCCGTGTCTTTGGCGGCTCAAATTCAATGGCATCGCGCAATATCGCTTCCCGCTCCTGCGCTGAAAGACGACGAAAGCCAGTCGGGTGTGCCATAACATCACAGAGAACAGGCAGCATTGCCATCAAGAGTATTAGGCTTATTTTGCATTTCATCGATATTCTCCCTGGTAAAATAAAATATATGTAATGCCATGCAATATCACATATATAGAATATAATGGCAATTGTTGGCCTTTCAAGTATTTTTATTTTTTGAAAAATCTTGAAACAACGTTTTCATACGCTACATTAAAACATGTTTTTGAAACATATTCTGTTTTAAACAATAGGATTTTAAATAATAAAGAAAAATTAAAATAAGAAGAAAAGGTGAAAACATGGCGCGGGACACAAAGACAGATGTAAAGACAAGGTTGTTGTCAACGGGGTTGCGTGTATTTGCCAACAGTGGTTATGCAGGTGCGACGGTTCGTGAAATCAGCGATGAGTCTGAGACGAACATTGCGGCCATCAATTATTATTTTGGGGACAAGAAGCGATTTTATCAGGCTGTTTTGGAGTATGCGGGGAATCTTCGGCGTGAGGCATTGGGTAAAACATGGGAGGTAGCGCAGGCAGATCCATGGAAAGCGCTTCGCATACGCGTAGAGACAATGCTGGACACGACATACGACGATGTGATGTTTCATGTCAACTGGCTTTTTATGCGTGAACTGATGACGGAGAACGAAGTGAGAAATTCTCAGGGGGAGGATGCCATGGCTCGCAGGAAGTCATACGAAGAGCGTATGACTAATCTTCTGACGCAACTGCTTGGAAATGATGCCGCGACGCTGACGAACATCAAACTTTTGCGCTACACGCTCTATAGCCTATGCCTGTTTCTGCCTATCCAGACGACAATTGAGAACAAATACTTGTCTGGAAAGGGCTTTTTTAACGTAAAGGCCGCAGTGGACAAGTCCGCTCTGGCTGACTTTATCATGAAGACTGTCAAGCAGACAGTGGATGAAATGCGTCGTCAAGCATTAGAAGCACTAGAAGCATCTCGGGAGAAATCCAATGGCGACGGTGAATGACGGACGCGAAGGCGTATATACTCGTGGAAGCATTGAAAAGACAATGATTCTGACAGCGCTGACGATGTTGCCAGCGACGTTGGCGATGTCGGGCTATAATATTGCCGATTCCTATTTTGTCGGGCAACTTTCAGATTCATCGTCATTGGCGGCGATGTCGAACACGGGGCCAGTCGTGATGCTTGTCGGTTGTGTTTTCATGGGGATAGGCACTGGAATCATGGCGAATCTGGCCCATGCGTTGGGACGGCGCGACGATGTTCTCTCCCGCCGACTCGTCAGTGCGGGGCTTCTTCTTGCGTCATTGAGCGCCATTTTCCTTTGTATCTTGGGGCTTTCGACAGGCAATTACCTGTTTGGCTGGATGGGCGTTGAGGGGGAGACACTTGCGAAGACGCGGCAGTACATGGACATCTGGTTTATTGGATGTGTTACAGGGGTCTTGTCCATGGAAGGCAACACGTTGCTGATAACGGCGGGTCTTCCAAAATTGTCCAGCATCATGTCGATTGTGGGGCTTGTCATCAATGTCATCTTGGATCCGCTGCTGATATTCGGTCTGTGCGGATTCCCCGCCATGGGGATTTATGGCGCCGCCGTGGCGACGGTATTCAGCCAGGCGGTCAGTGCCGTTGTGAACATGGTGGTTCTTTATCGTCAGAAACTGCTTTCATTCGAGCGTTTTCCCCTAACGGAGTTGTTTGGGTTGTGGCGTTCCATAATCCGATACGCGATACCCGCTGTTCTAGGAATGCTTCTCATGCCGATAGGAATGTATGTCACAACGCGTTTCACATACGACTTGAGCAAAATACGCGGGTATGGGGATGATCTGGTGGCAGGCATAGGTATGGCAAGCCGTCTGGAAATGGTCGCATTTGTGTTTCCCATGTCTCTGGGTCGGACATTGATGCCCATGATTGGGCAGAACTATGGTGCCAAGTTGTATTCCCGTGTCAAAAAGTGCTTTTATTTTTCGACGGCGTTTGCGCAGGCGTTCCTTATGCTCATGGCGTTGGTGTTCTGCTTTGGCTTCAGGTATGTCGCCCCTTTGCTTGCGCCTGGTCAGCCGCGTGTCCAGGAAGTGATGATTCTGTTCATGCACATTGTGCCTTTTGGCTTTGGCTGCATCGAGGCAATGCGTTTTTCTGGGTTTACCCTCATGGGATGCGGTCATCCAAGAACGGATGCCGTGCTGAAAATCCTGCGGGTCGCCGTGCTTCAAGTTCCGTTGACAGGGCTTGCCTTGTATCTGGAGAGCATTAATATGATCATGTTCGCGCGGTTGCTGACCGATGTTTTCAGTTTTATCATTGCTTTCAGCCTTGCTTTGCATTGCGTGCGCAAGTTGCCTGAGGATGGTATGGAAATTGTGGCCAAATGACTCTTTAAAACAATAGAATCTCATTGCGAAGACAGGTGGTTATGGCAAATCTCAGCGTAAATCTTGGCAAATTGACGTTGCGGAATCCGATTTTGACGGCATCGGGGACATTTGGCTATGGCTCTGAGTATAGCGGGCTTGTGCCTTTCAGCCATATTGGGGGGATTACCGTCAAAGGAGTTTCGCCATTTGTGTCTCACGGCAATCCAATGCCGCGCACGTGCGAAGTCTATGGGGGGATGTTGAATGCAATTGGTTTGCAAAATCCAGGAATTGATAGGTTTATATCAGATGAACATTATCTGCCGTATCTGAGGACGCTTGATTGTGCCGTGATAGTCAATATCTGGGGTAAAAGCATCGAACAATATGCTGAAGTGGCGCAACGCCTTGATGCAGAAAGGGAGGGTATCGCAGCACTTGAAATCAACATCTCCTGCCCGAATGTGAAGGAGGGAGGAATCGCCTTTGGGACGGACACAGGACAGTTGCAGAAGGTCGTCTCCGCTGTCCGAAAAGCGACGACGCTGCCGTTGATCACAAAACTCAGCCCGAATGTGACGCGCATCGGTGATTTTGCAAAGGCCGCCGTCGATGCGGGGTCGGATTTGATTTCACTGATTAATACTATTCCAGGCATGGCCATTGACATTGAGAGACGGGCCTTCAAGATTGCGAACAAGACAGGCGGGATGAGCGGTCCCGCGTTAAAGCCGATTGCCGTTCGCATGGTGTATGAGGCGCGCAAGGCGGTGAGGGTGCCTATCATCGGCATGGGTGGCATCCGCAGTGCGGAGGATGTCGCCGAATTCATGATGGCGGGGGCGAATGCAGTCGCCGTCGGGACGGCGATTTTTGCTGACCCGAGTTGTCTTGTCCGAATTGTTGATGGGCTGGATTCATGGCTTGACAAGCATGGCATAGCGGACGTTTCAGAAATCGTTGGAGCCATGCAGTGAACGATGGGCGTTTTTCTGCTAGTTCAACATTGAAGACACCAGACAACTAACCATTGGTATTCTTATGCGAAAACAATCTTTTGTCCCATTCATTTTTATCCTGTCATTCATGTTGGTCGCTGCGGAATACCGTGTCCCTTTGGACGGAATCCGCACGTATGACAACCGTCAGAATTGGTTTCTGACACATGAAGACGCGTTCCCGCTGGAGGGCGAGGCCGTGGACAACCTGGCAGAGTTCTCCATCTCGCTGTGGTTCAGAGTGGAGCGTTTTCCTGAAGTGAACATGAAGGGACATCGTGACGTGGCATCGCTTTTCAGCCGTGGATGGAGTCAGGAACTTCGTCTCACGCAAGGCGGAAAACTGACGAATTTCTTTTGTCTGAGCGACCGTCAGACATATATGCCAGGAGCCCCGCGCGTGTTCCGCAACCACTGGACGCATGTGGTAACAACATTCTCCGTTGCACAGCAGAAGGTTGTGACATATATCGACGGACGAAAGCATGGAGAATTCACGGGGCGGGTGACGCCTGTGCGCCATCAAGCCAAAGGCTGCAAACTGACCGTTGGGCAGTCCGCTGAACATTGGAATCCTTTCGACGGTGACATCGCGGATTTTCGCTGGTTTGACCACCCTCTGACTGAGAAGGAGGTCAGGGAACTCTTTGCAAATCCTTTGCCAGAAATCGCCAAAAAACTGAAAGACGAAGTGGTCTATCAGGATTTGCTGAGGATTTATCCTGTCGCTGAGCCGTTGGGTGACGGGATGATTCTTCCACAGAAAACGTATTCAGACAAGGAGCCGATGGCCAGGGAAGTGCATATTACACTGACGCCTGGCGAATATGAGCCTGCCGCAGTGGCATTACATGCCCCATCGGAAAACATCAAGAATGTGAGCATACGCGTTGGAAAAGAGCCGATAAGTCCTTCTGGCGATGTGATTCCCTCCGCCGCCATTGATCTCAAATACGTGCAGTGTTGGTATCAAGGCGGTACGGCATGGGAAGGCATTCGGGTTGCCAATGAGTCGGCAAGGCTCGTGCCCGAACTCCTTGTCAACGATCCAAATCTGGTTACGGTGGATTTCACTAATGGAAACCAATACGTCAAACTCGGCGGTGTGGATGGCCAGACGGCGCGTTCCATCCGCGGGAAGAAGATATATTCTGGTTCGCGTTGGAATGAGAGTTTTCCTGTTAGCGACAACAATGACATCCGCGATGCCGAGACGCTTCAGCCACTTAGCCTGAACAAAGGGATGACCCGTGAACTTTTCATCACGGTCCATGCTCCTGAAAAATCAACGCCTGGCGAATACATTGGCAGGCTGGATTTCATCATTGAAGGGCTGTACCCCTGTTCATTGCCGCTGAAAATCACGGTGCTGCCATTCAAACTTGCTATGCCCCGTCTTGCGTACGATCTCAAAAAGCCTTTTATTCCATCCATTTACTATGTGAACGGAATGAATCCGAAATATTCGCCTGAACTCAATCCAATGCGTCGCTCTGCTGAACAACTAGCCAAGGAACTTGAGAATCTCAAGGCACATGGCATCGACAATCCGTTCAACTATCAACTCCAAATGACGCAAAATGATTTGGAATATCTTCGCAAGATGTTGCGACTAAGAAAGAAAGCAGGTATTTCCAATCGTCCCGCGTTCCTTCAAGGCCCTGAATCAAATTTCATGAAGCGTTTTGACGATTCCGAAAAGGCGATTGAAGATATTCGCAGGCAAGTCCGCGCCATCATGGCGGTCATCCGCGAGGAATGCGGCCATTCCGACGTGTATTTTTACGGCGTGGACGAGGCTTCAAAGGACAAGATCGATGCACAGAAAAAACTGTGGGACGCTATCCACGAGGAAGGCGGGCGCGTTTTCACCTCCGATTGTTCCCAACAGCGTTTTGGCACTGAAATTGATGGCAAACTGCTCAATCTTCTGACGCTTGCCTGGGATACTTCTCCCGAATATGCCGCCAAACGCCATGCGACAGGCGGAATGCTTTTCAGTTATGGAAATCCGCAGGGCGGCGTCGAAAACCCGCTGGTCTATCGCCGCAATTACGGCATTCGCCTATGGAAACACAACTATGACGGTTTCGCAACCTATTGCTACTACGAGGCGTTCGGCCATCCATGGGATGATTTCGACAGCAGTCATTACCGTGACCACAATCTCGTCTATCCGACCGCCGACGGCGTCATCGACACCGTTGGCTGGGAAGGTTTTCGCGAAGCAGTTGATGACATTCGCTACGCCTGCACGCTTGCACTGGCCATCCAAAACAACCCCGCACATCCGCAGGTAAATGCCGCCAAGGCCTTTCTCGACCGCATCAGCGGAGAGGAACCAGATCTGAATACTTTACGCCGAGACATCGTTGGCTGGATTCTAAAACTTCGAAAATGAGGTTATCTGAATCGATTCCTCAAGATATGCCGCAAGACACGATGTCACGAAAATGGCATGGGCAATTTGGCAAAATTAAAACCTGAAATGATGTGGGAGAAAAGGTGCTGCTGATCAGTGTGTATAGCAGCCGAAGACCTCTGCCGACTTCGGAGGGACGGGGGGGACGTCGCGACGATTCGCGTATTTAACAGCGATCAGGATTCCCTCCGTCCGACTTCGGGGGGACGTCGTCGTTCAGGACGACGATGGTCAGGGCCATCATGTCGTTGTCCTCTTGCGGGGATACGTTTGCTTCGAGGGCCTCCCCCTCCACACGGTCTCCTGCAGATTGTAGCGTCGGATGCTGTTCGCTATATCACCCCCCTGTTTGAAAGAGATGGCGATAGCATGGAGGATTGCTCTGAGCGGATGCTGTACGCTTTATCAGTCCCCAGTTTGAAGGGTTCCGATGATGTTCGTGACTTCCTCGTGGGGTATGGCAAGCAGAGACTGGATTTCCTCTGCGCTTTTCCCCAAGGACAACAGGTTTTGGATGATGCTCCGATATGCCTTGGCAATTCCCTTCTGCAGTCCGAGTTTTTCTCCTTCCATGCGTCCTTCCATACGCCCTTCCTCACGTCCTTCCATACGCCCTTCCTCACGTCCTTTTTTCCTGCAATCCTTCATTTCATAATAGAAAAAACTGTGCATCTGCTTTTCCTCCGTTGGTGTTTCGATTGAATATTCCTCTCTGAGAATCCGCTCCCTTTCCTCGGGTGGAAGGGTGCTGCTGATCAGTGTGTAAA
>JAGCTA010000206.1 GCA_017963875.1 Victivallales bacterium
GTTGTAGTCTGAGTATTTTGGGTCATTTGAATCCCCTTGGTAGTTGAGGCGCTGGGGCATAGCCCTGCGCCGTGTTCCGGCTGGCTCGCCGCCAGCCACGAAATCTCCGCGTGTGTTCCCGTGTCATGTCTTCATTGTTCTTTCCTCCTGTGGTTGTTGCTGTTGTCTATAATGCCAGGGCAGTGGTCTGGTGACCCTTAGCGATTCCTGTCACTGACTGAATTCGCCATTTTTGCGCTAGGGAGTGCCATAAAGTTCCAGAAATGCAGAAACCTGTCAAAAATGGATGAAGAAGACAAAA
This sequence comes from Victivallales bacterium, assembly GCA_017963875.1. The sequence goes on from JAGCTA010000206.1 coordinate 302, forward strand.
TCTTCTCCTTTCACCCCATGTATTAAAGAAAGGAAGGCTGGGTGTACAGAAAAAACAGCGAATAATGCAGTTTTCACCTGATAAATATTTTAATTCATGTGGCATTTGCCAGTTTGCAAAATTATTTGTCAAGTATTACATTATGAATAAAAGACAAAAACAAGGGAAAAGACAATGGCAGACAACAGGACTGACAAGGAGGAGAGTCTTCGGCGTTCTACAGGCGACTACCTGCAGCGTGTGCTGGGGGACGGCGCATACACGGCGTTGCGGGAGATTTGGGACGAGAGCCGCATCCCGCCAGTGGCAGGAGGCCTTTTCAACCTCTACGACACCACCGTCAGGGGACTGCAATGCATTGCGGCGACCCCAAAGGATGGTGTCCGCCTTCCACCCGTCCGCCTGAAACACCAGATGGAGACTCTTGCCGAATTCTTCAAACGCTCTGTATTCTACGCCAGCAGGGATTTCCGCCCACACGACGCGCAGCGCATGATGAAGCTGGGAATCCCGTTTGTCTGCCCAGGACGCCATCTGCACCTGCCTTTCGCGGGGGCGGTGCTCACACTTGAAAGGAAAGGCGACCTTCCGTCGGAGATGCGCGGACGACTTGGACATTTCGCGCAGATGTATGTCATTGGCCATCTTCTAGGGCGTTTTTCCCCTGGCGCGACCATCGGCGATGTCGCCAAAAGCCTTGATTGCTCGCCGATTTCGGTCATCAAGGTGTTCGACGAACTGGAGATGCTCCAGTTCGGGACGCGTTTTTCTCCCTTGGGGAGCAGGAAGATATCTTTCCGCTTCGCATACCCCAGATGCGAACTCTGGCGCATGGCCCGTCCGCTGATGGAAAGCCCGTTCCGTCACATCGTGGCGGTGGAGGAGGAACCGGACGACTGCCGGACTTTCTCCATTCCCTGGCGGCGTGTGGAGCATCCGAAGACGTTCGCCGTATATGAGGAGGAGTTCCGCAAGTCGAAATGCCAGAGGGCACCGCTGAAGGGCGCGGACGTGGTCCTGCTTCTATGGTCCTATCCACCAGACTTCTTCACGGACGGCGAAGGGATTGACAGTCTTTCCATGACGCTGGCCGCAAACACGTGCAGCGATGAGGAAATCAACCAATTGCTTTCAAGAATTGGAAACAGCATTGATTGACAGGAGAACATCACAATGACAGAGAACGAGAATACATTGGATTGCATCGAGGCGGTGAAAAAGATCAAGGCGGCCATCCTGCAGAGCCGCTACATGGCAGCGCGCCTTGCCAACGCCGAGCAGTTGAAGCTCTATTTCGGCATCGGAGCATACGTCTCCGCAAATTCTCGCGAGCACAAGTGGGGTACGGGGGCAATTGAGGCCATTTCCAGACGGCTCCAGATAGAACTGCCTGGCCTGCGCGGTTTTTCGGCAAGAAGCATCAAGTATATGAGGACCTTCTACGAGGCGTGGAATGCTGCCGGTGTAATTCGGCAATTGCCAAGTGCCGAATTGGAGCAAGGCCAGATTTTGCACTTGCCGATTGCAACAATACAAGATAACACAAATCGGCAATCGTCAATTGCCGATTTGCCGTCCGAAGATATAGCCGCGTTTTTGCAGATAGGCTTCACCCATCATATTTCCTTGCTGGAGAGATGCAAGGACATGGCAGAACGCTGGTACTACATCAGGCGATGCGCGGCTGAGTTCTGGAGCGTGGAGGCGCTCAAGGCCCACATAAAGGCGGACGATTTCCGAAAATACGGCGTGTTGCCCAACAATTTCGCCCTGACGCTGCCGGACGCAAGACAGGCGGCGATGGCTGTACGAACCTTCAGGGACGAGTATCTGCTGGACTATATCAACATCGATGACGCGGATTCCGAACAGGATGTTGACGAGCGGGAATTGAACAAGGCACTGGTCAGGGAGGTCAAGAAGTTCATCCAGTCTCTCGGGCACGATTTCTGCTACATTGCCGACGGTTTCCGTGTCATCGAGGAGGACGAGGAGTCATTCATAGATCTCCTGTTCTTCCACAGGGGCCTCAAGTGCCTGGTCGCCATCGAACTGAAACGGGGGAGGTTCAAGCCCATTTATCTTGGGCAGTTGAACTACTACCTGTCTGTTCTGGACGACAGGGAACGGCATCCAGACGAGAACCCCAGTGTCGGGCTGATTCTCTGCCGCGAGGCGAAAAGGCGTATTGTGGAACTGGCCATCCGCGACTTCGGCAAGCCGATGGGCGTGGCGACCTACAGGCTCGGCAGCGACATACCCAAGGACTACAGCACACTGGAGCCGCTGGTTTCGGGCGTCCAGCAAATCCTGGACAAGGCAGATGACACGGACGTCGGCGTGAAATGAACGGGCTTGATTCCGAGTTGGAACAGCTGCGGCAACGCCTGGGGGAATTGCAGGCGGAGCAGCAGGGCATCCAGTTTCGCATCCAGCAGTTGCTGCTGGAAAGGCAGAGGATGGCCAGCCCCCCGTCGCCAGCCCTGGCAAACGCCAGCTCCGTCTATTCCCCGCAGGAGAAGATAGCCATATTCAGGCGGCTTTTCAAGGGACGCGAGGATGTCTATCCCAGACGCTTTGAGAGCAGGAAGACAGGAAGGGCAGGATACCAGCCTGCCTGCGCAAACGAATGGCGGCATGGTCTTTGTAACAAGCCGAAGACAAAATGCGGCGAATGCCCCTACCGTGTTTTCCTGCCCGTCACGGATGAGGTTGTCGAAATGCATCTGCGGGGTGTGGACAGAAGGGGGAACGCCTTCGTCATCGGCGTCTATCCCATGCTTGAGAACGAGCATTGCCATTTTCTTGCAGTCGATTTTGACAAGAAGAACTATGTTGATGACGCTAGGGCTTTCGTGGACACTTGCCGCAGGCATGGCGTTCCAGCCGCCGTGGAGCGTTCAAGGTCGGGAAACGGTGCGCATGTCTGGATTTTCTTTACGGCTCCCGTCGCGGCTCGCATCGCCAGGCAAATGGGCAGTTTTTTGCTTACGGAGACGATGGAGACGCGTCCCGAACTTGGCTTTGAATCATACGACCGTTTCTTCCCGAACCATGACACCATGCCGTCGGGAGGGCTGGGAAACCTGATTGCCCTGCCATTGCAGGCAGTGCCGAGAAGGGGGGGAAACAGCGTCTTTGTGGATGACGCATTCCAGCCATATTCCGACCAATGGAAGTTTCTTGCGAGCATTGTGCCAATGACGCCCGAAGCAGTGGAGACGCTTGCAGGCAAGGCTGTCGAAGCGGGACGCGTCACTGCCGTGAAAATGCCTGAACTAGAGGAGGACGAAAAACCCTGGGAACAACCTCCCTCCCGCAAAAGGAAGCCGCAGAATCTCGCGGATGGCCTTGCGCAGACGCTGGAGATTGTCATTGGAAACGAGATTTTCTTCAGCAAATCGCAACTTACCCCGAGGTTGAGGACGGCCCTGCTTCGCCTGGCGGCATTCCAGAATCCTGAGTTCTACCGCGCACAGGCA
>JAGCTA010000027.1 GCA_017963875.1 Victivallales bacterium
CGACAAGTCCACGGCATACAGGGGAGACACCGTCACGATCACCGCAGACACGACTGATGCAAACAAGCAATTCGTCCGCTGGACGAGCAGCGATGTCACTCTGAAAGATTCGACATCAGCCAAGACGACATTCACCATGCCTGAAAGGGACGTGACTGTCACGGCTGTGTATCAATACAAAGTCACAGTGGTCGATGGTACGGCCAGCAAGGAATTCGCACTGCCAGAGGACACAGTCACGATCACTGCCAATGACCATACAAAAGAGCATCTGGTGTTTGAGAAGTGGACTGCGGATGTAAATATTCCAGAATATACCAAGGCGACAACCACTTTCACCATGCCCGCAAAGGCGGTGACAATCACGGCGAATTACCAAAATGAGCCAATGTATGAATACACCGTCGTCAATGGCACGCCCGCATCGGGGAAGGCGTACGCTGGCGAAATCGTCACAATCACCGCTAATGACCGCACGGCAGAGAATCTTCAGTTCTACAAATGGAGGAGCGACGACAACATCATTTTCTATGAAACCGCTGCAACAATAACAACATTCGTCATGCCAGCCGAGCCTGTGAATGTTATCGCAACATATACCAATATTGGACAATACAGCATCACAGTCATCGGCGGAACGGCAAACAAAAAGGAAGCATTCAAGGGTGAGACGATAACCGTAACGGCAAACATGCCGCCCGAAGGAATGAAGTTCGATAAATGGACAGGCGACGATGTCTCATTCGAAGAACCAACGGAGATGGTGACGACATTCGTCATGCCCGCAAAGGATGTCACCTTAACGTCTAACTACGTCAAAACTGGCGGAAGTAACACTCAGAACATTGAATTGCGTCCTGGCTGGAACCTGGTTGCCTTGCAAGGCGATTTGTCATTCGAGATATTGAATGCGACAGACAGACGTCGAAATACTCGAAGAATTTTGCCTCTCAACAACGCTTGGTTCATAGAGGAATTGAAACCATTTATACTGGACACACAGTCAAGGTCGTATAGGCAGGCATCCCTGCCATTGGCCGCTGGTACACCGCTATGGATATTCAGCGAGACTCAACGTTCCATTTGCCTTGAGTTCGATAATTTGAAAACTGTGATTGGCAGCCTGACAGAAGATGCTGGTTGGCATCTGATTGGCGTAGGCGGCTCGGAACCTGTCGAACTAGTTCACGTACTGTCTGTGTGGAAATGGAATGGAAAGAAGTGGAGTCCGTTGGAAACAAACAAAGGCAAGATTTCCCTGGAAGCGGGTCTTGGATACTTGGTTGAAATGGAAGAACGCACATCAGACGGCATCCCAGACAGTTGGAAGTTATACCATTTCAAGACCAATGATGTCAAGGCAAATGACGATGCTGATGGTGATGGCCTGAACAATCTGGAGGAATACAGGAATGAAACCGATCCATTCAAACTTGACTCTGATGGCGATGAAATGACGCATGGTTGGGAAGTGCAGAATAAAAAGAATCCATTGAATCCGAATGATATTGATCCAGAGATGATAACAGCACGTTATCTAGTTGTCGATTTGTCTGGAGGCCAAGATGCAGAAAGTTATCCAGTGCGGTATTCATCTACTGGACCAGATTTGAATGATGACACATGCCGAACAACGGAGTTGTGGTTGCGTCGTATTCCGATGGGAGCCTTCATCATGGGGTCACCAGAAGATGAACTTGGACGGAATGATGATGAGACGCAACACGAAGTGATCCTAACTCAAGACTACTACATCGGCGTGTTCGAATGTACACAAAAGCAGTGGGAGTTGGTCATGGGAAACAATCCTTCTAGTTCCATAGGTGACTGTCGTCCAGTGGAACAAGTCGTTTTTAGTATGATTCGTGGTTGGAAATCTACGGAAGGTGGGGGCTGGCCGAAGTATGGATATTCTGTTGATACAGATTCTTTCATGGGTAAATTGAGGACAAGAACAGGCCTGACATTTGATTTGCCAACTGAAGCACAATGGGAATATGCCTGTCGTGCAGGAACAACGACTGCCCTTAACTCAGGGAAAAAACTATTAATGGAAGAAAACGATTCCAACTTGTCAGAGGTTGGGCGATATGGGGACAATAGGAAAGACGGGAAAGGTGGTTTTTCACAACACACAACAGTCGGAAGTTATTTGCCAAACGCCTGGGGACTATATGATATGCATGGAAATGTGTATGAGTGGTGTCTAGACTGGTATGGCAATTATGGAACGGAGACTGTAGATAATCCTGTAGGTAAAGAATACAGTTTTAACCATGTCTTACGCAGTAGCGGTTTTAATAGTCCTGCCTTCGATTGCCGTTCGGCAAATCGCAATAGTTTCGGTAACAACAATTCATATCGCAATGGTTTTCGTGTCCATTGCCATTTAAATTTGGTAAAAACTATTGATGGAATGTCAAATATTAAACACGCTAATAGCGGTGACATTATCCATGTTACAGCCAACGTTGCTGAAGAAGGCATGGAATTCGACAAGTGGCTATCCGATGATGTTGAGTTTTCAGATGCTACGGCAATGAAGACAACGTTTGTCATGCCATCACATGACGTAACGGTAACAGCAACGTATATTCCAAAGCAAAATAATGAAGATGCACTATATATGGTGGTAGATTTGTCTGGGGGAGCAGATGCGGAAAAATACCCTGTTCGCTACACGAACACTGCGCCAGATTTGAGTAGTGACACCTGCCGGACAACAGAGTTATGGTTACGGAAAATTCCTGGGGGAACGTTCATTATGGGTTCGCCTTTAGACGAACCAGGACGTAACAGCGATGAAATAAAACACGAGGTGACGTTGACTGAAGACTTTTTTATCGGAGTCTTCGAATGTACGCAAAGGCAATGGGAATTGATAATGTCGAGCAGTCCATCTTTAAACAAAGGGAAATGTCGTCCTGTAGAATCTGTCTCATACGAGATTATTCGAGGTACTTGTGAACATAATGGCGCGGGCTGGCCACAGTTTGGTCATTCGGTTGATTCTACATCCTTTATGGGAAAACTTCAAATGAAGACTGGATTGATTTTTGATTTACCCACAGAAGCCCAATGGGAATATGCCTGCCGAGCGGGGACAACCACTTCCCTTAATTCAGGGAAGAATTTGACCAATTGGTCTGGCTATGATGATGCAGCAAATGAAGTTGGACGTTACTATCCAAATCAATCTGACGGCAAAGGTGGTTACCGATATGAACACACAACGGTTGGTTCCTATCTATCAAATTCATGGGGACTTTACGATATGCATGGTAATGTCCATGAATGGTGCCTGGATTGGTATGATGACTATGCCACAGAGCCAATAAATGATCCAGTTGGTGCAATAAGTGGTACGAAACGTGTAAAACGTGGTGGTAGTTGGCTGTGGTATAGCATGGGCCGTTCAGCCTGGCGTTCCAGTTGTATTCCATCATACGATAATGATGACACGGGTTTTCGAGTCCTTTGCATACCCAATCAATATCCCATTGCTATTGAGAATGGCAAGGCTGATTTTAATATTGCACATCAAGGCGATACAATCACTATAACAGCCAATGAACCTGATTATGGGTGGCTTTTCAATGGGTGGACTAGCAATGTAGAACTAGCCGATAAATCTCAAATGACTACTACATTTACGATGTCCAATAAACCTGCAAAAGTGACTGCCGAATACATTATCGATTCTAAAGCAGATTATGTTCATGTGGTGAATGGTAGTTCAAATTTTGATGTTGCATACGAAGGTGACCTAGTCACGATTATCGCAGATTCTTCAGAATATGGAATGCTCTTTGAGAGATGGATTTCACAAGTCGAATTAGGCGACAACACTTCAGAGACAACTACTTTTACAATGCCAGCAAAAGGTGAAGGTGGAAATGGAATTTTGATCACTGCAAAATACATTCCAGACCCAAATGCGATTGATGTTGACACTGCTCTATATGCTGTTGTCGATTTATCAGGTGGCCCCAATGCGAAAAAGTATCCTGTTCGTTACACGAATGCTGCTCCCAACTTGAGTGATGATACCTGCCGTACGACAGAACTATGGTTGAGGAGAATTCCTTCTGGGACATTCATAATGGGTTCACCATCAGATGAAGTAGGACTGTATACAAGTAATGATGAATCGCAACATGAAGTTACACTGACACAAGATTTCTTCATAGGTATCTTTGAATGCACTCAAAATCAGTGGGAACTTGTCATGGGAAGTAATTGTTCTCAATATGAAGGTGATTATCGTCCCGTGGAAAACGTATCCTTCAACATGATTCGAGGTATGACCTACACTGGAGGTGCTGGTTGGCCAACTTACGGACACACTGTTGAATCCGAATCTTTTATGGGGAAGTTGCAATCAAAGACAGGTTTGGTATTTGATCTTCCTACAGAAGCCCAATGGGAGTATGCCTGCCGTGCTGGAACAACGACTGCTCTCAATTCTGGAAAGAATCTAACCCAACCCATCGGAAATGATCCAGACTTGAACAAACTGGGGCGATATGTTTCCAATAAAAATGACGGGAAAGGAGGATACACTTCAGGTCATACAAAAGTCGGCAGTTACCAACCTAATTCCTGGGGACTTTATGATATGCACGGTAACGTACGGGAATGGTGCCTTGATTGGTATGGTTTTTATCGCACAGAAATTGAAAATCCAGTCGGAAAAGAAACTGGCGAAGAGCGTGTATATCGTGGCGGTTGCTGGGATGACAACTCTCGCAACTGCCGATCAGCAAGACGCTTCCATTGGAATCCTTCAGGTCATAGTAGTTATACAGGTTTCCGAATTGTCTTACTGCCCTGACAAGATATCTTTTCTAACTGTTTCTTTAACGCTCTATTCCTCAGAGGGTAGGTTCGACCTCTTCGAGGTCGGAATCCTTTGGGTTCGGTTTCCCCCAGGTTTCTAATATTTGACCCCTTCGGGGTCTTTGATCTGCCACCATGGCTTTGTTGCAATTACTCACCTCTGGATATTGTTCGTTTTTCGTCTTTGATCTGCCACCATGGCTTTGTTGCAACTACCTACCCACAAATGAAATAGAGCGTTTCGTGAAAAACAAGCAACTGAAAACTCTCATTTACGTAAAGAATAGGAATAAATGCCGTCTGTTTTCGCATCAGACATCAGAACCTTGATTACTCCGCCTGCAATTGCGTCGCCGAATCACGGTGTTTTGTTCTGTGTCGGCGACGCAGTCGCCGAAAACTAGCGAATATCCGCCACAAGTATGCCGTATGGGGGAACATGGACGGGCTTGGAGAACGGCTCGTCGCAAACCAGCCAACCATCCTTGGAACAGAGTTCGCCGCGCGGGAACTCTGAGCGAATGGTGACCGTCGCGTCGTCACGACCGACTTTGAAGTTCGGCAACGCATATTTATTAAGCCGCGAATAGATGCCGACGCGTTCGCTGCCATCCGCTGCCCATTCTCTGAAGAGGCCCAGCCATTTCGAGCGGTTCTCACGGATGTAATAATCCGCCTTGGAGGCACCGCCTGAAGTCTCCAGAGGAATCGGCCCGAGCACCTCGCGAATCGCACCGCCACACATTTTCCAGAAACTATCTGGAACGGTAGTGTGAAGCGGACGATCGCTGTATGAACTCCAACGCGACGCATACGAGACAAACGGCTCCGTCGTAAAAGCACTGTTGTCATACGTCGTCTGAGCCTCAAGCGAACTATCGACAATGGCGCACGTCAGCGTATAACCTGCCCTCAGCGGCATCCTGAACACACGGGCACCCGACGGGATATCTGCATCTGCGAGATTTCCAATGATGACCTTCATCTGCTTCTTTGCAAGAATCGCCTTCTTGACCTCTGATGACAGCAGATGGAAATTCGGAACAACCAGCGGCTGGTCGATAAACGGCAGATTGTCTGGCGTTGCAATCGATGAGATGTCCAGGCCTGCGATTTCCTCCAGTTTGCCAATCTCGAAGAATGACTCTTCCGTGCCCAACTGGCGGAAATCCGCACGCATCGCTTCATACATCGACGGATCGTGAATCCAAACCAATTCACCCGTGCGGACTGCATCAAAGGCCCACGCATTTTTCAGAAGATCATCCAGTTCCTGCCAGTCCTGACGACGCAGATAGTCACCCAGGCAGACACAGAACCCTGGAGCCGTGCGCTCCAGTTTGCCGTTACGGAAAATGCACCGTGACGCCAGATAATGGACATCGCGCTCAAACATGCCGTGCATGTGAATCATCGAATCGTAACTTTCAACCGCATCCTTGATGGATGGCATCATGCAGATTTTCACGCCTGGCATCGATGCCGTCATCTCCTGCATCATCGCGGACAGTTCCGTCAAGTAGTCTCGTTCTCCTTTGATCAGAGAGAATCCCGTGATGGTCGTCTCTGCAATCATGACATCGACGCCCATCCTTGCTATCTCGCGATAGTCGATGCCCTCGAAATACCATCCGCCGAAAACTCCGTTCGTGTCAGGCGAATTGATGACGCTTATGCGGCCTATAGCATGCATCGCGTCAGTGATCTTCCTCCAGCACTGATGCGTCCTCTTCGTGATGAAGTCAATCCATTCGTCGCGCAGGTTTTCCCAAATCCACTTCATGCGCGCCACGCCTTCCTCGGTATTGAGCACAACGCCGTCTGGACCTTCAGGCAGATTCCTGAATTCATCAGGGATCTTGTCCTCTCCAACCGCCTCGCTAAACTGCGCGATGAATCGGTTGCCATAGTCATGACACATGTAGCCGTGGAAGAACGGCCCGAGACCGTCGGGCCCGTGCCAACCATCAAAACCAAAATACTCGACAACTTCGCAGAGTTTTTTGACGAAATAGTCCTCGACAAGGGTGCCATCATCGAAACGAGTCAGCAAGTTGACATAGCCGTATGTGAGGCAATCTGGATGGTCGGACGCGAACTCCCTGTGGAATATGTCATACAAATAGTACGGAAACTGCGAGAAGACGACCTTAGTGCCACGTTCATGAAGAAGTCCGATTAGTTTCTTCAACTGGAAGTTCGTCCATTTCTGACGCTTGCGAACGCCGTTGCCGCTGTGTCCCAGACGCGAGCAGATGTCCTCTGGGAAGACATGCTCCTCCGTCCAGTTCTCATGTTGCAGAACGAAATCCATGCCTGTCACGAGGATGGTAATGCCTTCGGGAACAAAGCCCATCTTGTCATAATAATCACCGACGCCGCAATCCTCTGCCTCGTTGTCAAATGCGAGAGGTTCCGTCCAAATCCAGATATCAGGTCTTTTCTCCATGATTCATTGACTCCATGATTAATTTATTACTTGATTGAAAACACTAAGATTCGGCCAGTATAGTCAGGCACATAGAGCCGACCATCCGCGAAAGCGGGCGTGGCAAGCAACGGTGCTCCGACTTTGAAATTCGCCAACACCTTGCCGTCTGCGGGATTGAGAGCGTAGAGATAGCCGTCTCCTCCAGCGCAGATAAGCCGTCCGTCCACCATGATCGGCGATGCCTCCATGATGATTTGCGGTCCACGGTACTGGACAGTCGAGAGGATTGAATTGAACATCGTGTCCCGCATGTCCCATTTCACTGCAAGCGTCTTCAAATCCAGACCGCAGCAACCGACCTCGCTTGTACCGCAGAAAGCCATGTCTCCCACAATCAACGGCACGGACGACACGGGCATCTTCACCAGCGGTTCCATGGCGCGTACAAGTTCACCATTCTCTGGATTGAAGACGGCGGCGCCGCGCCGTCCGTCGCAACGCAAAATGAAGCCGTCTGACAGAACTGTCATCGTCGGCTGGAAAAGAAAACCTGTCTTCTTTTCGGCTTCCTTTGTATTCCACAATTCTTTTCCCGTCGCCGCGTCAAACGCCTGAAGATAGCCCCAATTGACCGTCAGGAAGATTTTCTCCTTGTCGTATACAGGCCCCATTGTACTGCCGAAAACCTCGCGACTGTCCGTCACACTCCAAACGGTCTTGCCAGTCTCGCAATCGACGGCACGCAGTGACATGCCACAGCCACCATACACACGACCGCCGCCGAGGCACGGCGCGGAATGACAGTTGTCATCAATGTAAATACTGCTCAGCGCATTTTTCCAGACCTCTTTGCCATCAAGTGCATTCAGTTTGAAAATCCTGTTTCGGATATCGACACCGTAAATGAACTGCCCATCCTGAACCAGCGAGTTGCGCACGCTGAACCCCGTCGTGTACCGCCATGCGAGTTTACCTGTCTCAATATCCACTGCGCACACGCCGCCGTCCTGCGAATTGTCCTCGTCCTCGACACCGACAATGGCGAGTCCGCCAATGATGACGGGCTTGCCGAACAGTGTCTTGCGTGGCAGGCACAGGGTATTTTCAAGATTGAAAAGCCCCCCGTCATTTGAACGGATATCGGCTGTCACTGTATTCGTGTCCTTTGCCGTGCGGATATTCATGCTGACCTTGCCATCAATGGCATCGACAGGCGTGCCAAGCGTCCACAGCCATGACGTGCGACGTTCCATCTGCACAACCTTTCCGCCAATATTTGCCGAAACTGCATCCACCTTGCATGTTGAACCGCCAGCCGCAGCCGTGACATTTCCCTTTGCATCTCTCAATGCCGTCAGCAACGGAGTGCCGATATTGCTTTCAACCAGTTCCGTCGTGCAACTGGCATCCTGACCAATATGGAAAATGCGGAACGCGCCAGGCATGTTTCCACCGCCGCCGCTCCTCGACTGCCCCGTGTTCCACAACGGTATGGGCAAATCGACGTTTGCCTCGTACCAATGTGTATGACCATACGCCATGCCGATGACCTTCCAAGAACTGAGGTCAAACGCATTTTCCGCACCTTTTCCAAGGAATGACGTCAAACCGAAAAACGGCCGCCAATAATGATTGAAGAAAAACACGGGGGCGCCCTTCGGCCACGTTTCCAACAGCGATTTTGTGAACGCAACTATTTCTTGGACGGTATAAGTCGGTTGACGGTCGCCGTTTGCCATCGGCAGGACGATGAACAGGACATCGCCCTCCTCAAAGGCATACCGCGTCGGTCCGCATTGGTCCTCGTAGAATAGATCTCCCTTGCCATGTTCGCCAACCAAATCATGGTTGCCCAGCGTGGCATACGCACGAATGCCGCCAAACGACTCCGCCTTCAACTCCTTGGCCGTCATTTTGATGCCATTGACATAGCACAAGTCGCCTGTAGAAATCACAAAAGCGGCATCATCCACCAAGGCACGCCCACCGACTTCACGATAATAATCAAGACTGCTCCCGCCTCGTTCCTGGTCGGATATCTGAACGAAGCAGAACTCCTTTCTGCGCGGACGTGGCGCAAGGCGGAAATCAATCCCCGCCGTCTTTTCAGCGGAAACCGCCTGCCAGAACGCATCCGTCTTCCTGTCCGCTGGCACGACGACGGACACGATTCTAGTCTTTGGGTTATGCGTCAGCGAATAGGCACCGTCGGCATCCGTCAAAACGACCTTGAAGCCATCTGTCACTCGGATACCCGCCAAGGGCTTTCCTGCATCGTCCGTCACACGGCCTGAATAATCCGCAAGAACCAGAGTCGCAATCAGAAGCGTGACAGCAAACACCACACGAAACAAACTCCTCATGGACGTTCTCCTTTTGTTTTTGGGTACGCTCAAATGTTTTTGCACCTACCGACGGTGGTTCAAGCATCAAAACAGCGCATTCACATCCATGACCGCTTCAGGGAAATAGAATGAACGCTGAAAGGATTCAGCGTAATCGACGCCGATTTTGCTTCCTTCGTAGGCATCATGCTTGCGGACATCTTCGCTGTCGTCTTCAGTCTCATCATAGAAATGGAAGGAAAACGCCTTGTGCGCGGCCAGTTTCGTCTCCTCGAACTCACTGACATCGACGAGATGCGTAATCTGCCCGACGCCGTCTTTGCCGCAGAAATGATAATACTTTGCTGGCGTCCAAGGTTTTCCAAGGTCACCAGAGCAGAACCACCGTGCCTGATTCCAGGCGTCGCGCGAAATCGTCGCCATCGTCGTGTGCTGGAAATACTCCGCCCACCAATGCGCGAACACGATGTCTGGCTGATACTTTCGGATGGCGCGAATGCACTCGCGGTACAGTTCGCGCGTCTGAAAATCCTCGAAGTCTGGCAGCCAGAGACATTCAAGCGAGCAGCCGAGGATACCATACGCTTTTTCCGTATTGATACGATATTGCTTGATGGCCGCCTCGCTACCGCCTGGTTCGGCATAGTCCTCGTCGCCGTTGCCGAAGGCAAAGACATCCACCTTGTTGCCTTCTTTAATCAATTTGCAGATAGTGCCGCCCATGCAGGTCACTGCATCGTCGGGATGCGCTGATAGAATCAGAATTTTCTTCATGATGTCATTTCTCCATATTGTTCAATCGTTCATTCTGTTCAAGCAAATCCATGCAGTCACGAGCAAAAACGCCGCCGCGAATCCATGGCAGGTTTTCATCGGGCAAAGTCAAATCCAGCGCACGCACGAGATCCAATCCAATGACGGCATTGCCCTCTGGGTTCAGATGGAGCGAATCACGCATCAGCAGACGGAAGGCCTTGATATCGTACTTGCGCAACCGTTCCCATCGTACGTAGTTGTCAATAAGATATGGCCCTGCGACATCACGTATGATTTGAGTGTAAATCGCATAATTGTCCGCCCAGACTGGATGTTGTTCATGGAACGGTTCCAAATCGCAGGCATAATATGTCTGGAACAGCAGGTCGCCGCCCAAATCATTCATCCGTTTTCGGAGTTCTATGAAGTTCGCACGCGTCTGTTCAGGCGAAATGTGGCGATTTGGATTCGCGTCATTGACTCCAGCCATCATGATCATCAGGTCTGGCTTGAATGGAACAACTTCACTATCAAAACGTTCCAGCAATTCCGCTGTCGTGTTGTTGCTGGTGCCCGCATTGAGGCAAAGCGCGGGATTTCGGACTGAACTGCGGTCATCCGTCCAGACGCGATATTTGTGCATCAGGCCGATTTCAACATAATCAAACCAATGCGCCCCGACCATGAAATGTTCCGAACTGGAACTGCCATACGCAATCACGCGAACCTTCTGCTTATTGGCAATCCGATGGAAAATCCTCAGGTTTTCAGAAAGAAAAGTCATAGTTCAAGTACCTCTATACGCATCCTTTCAGCGGTTTTCCTCAATTCCTCGACGCAATTTCCATGGACGACGATGGCGTGGTGCGCGACACCAGCCGCAATCAGTTCCTTCAAAAAATCTCGCACAGGCTTTTCGAGCCGCACCATGGCATGGAGTTCATTGCACGGCAATGCAGGGAACTCGAATGACTCGCCATGGGAAATCAACATGCGGTAAGTCTCGCCGCAGTTCAGGACATGCCCAAACGTGACTTCGCCTGGCTTCATGATAAGTTCGTAGTTGAGACCGCCGCCCGTAAAGCCCCATTCCTCTGGGGAGCCCGTCAATGTTATCGCAGAATCATCCTTTGCCAGGGCAGGCACGCCAATGCCGTGCCCCAAAAGGAACAGCGCGTTGTTCTTCAAGTCGAACTGCCCCCATTCCGCCTGAAGCGGCATGTTTCCCGTGAACTGCTTCATCAGGTCCATCATGACTAGACCGCCGACATCGCCCTCGCAGACCACGGGGAAGCCGTCCTGCTCCATCAGCAGCGATGCCCCCATGCGTGCAGGAGCCCCCGTCATCTTCTCAAGGTAATGCTGCCCAAGGAAGCACAGACCGTCCAGATTGAACTTTTTGTACAGAGCACGCATCGCCAGCCCCAACTTCACGGACTTTGCCGCGTCCTCATGCGTCACATTGCGAGTTTTGAACCGTGCCAGCAATTTCACAGTCTCCGCCTCGACCTCCTCGTTGTCAACTTCCTTCCAGAGATCGATAAGATGTTCTGCCTGAATGGTCATGACCTCTGGACCAAGGAACCCCTTGACCTTCGCACGGTCGAATTCCAAATCATACATGCCTCGGAACACATGGCCGACAATACCGTATGTGCTGCGTGACAAACGCGTTGCCGCCTGACGAGCCGCCACCAGTCGCGCAATCTCGCGATAGGCTTCCGCGTCTGCGATTTCCCCAACGACAACTTGATAGGCGCGTTTCATTTTATGGAAACTTCCAGACAATTGCGTTATTGCGATAAGCGCGGAATTGCGCATCGTCGCCACATAATTGTCCTTTGGATTCACATCATTGCCCGTCTGAGTATTGAACAGGATGACTTCGGGGCAGGACGTACAGCGGTTGATTGCGTGCAAGGTAATGAAATCGGGCAGATATGTCCCTGCAATGACAACCAATGCGTCCACCTGGGCATCACGGAATGCCTGCCCAGCCTCTTCCGCACGGTCCAGCGTGTCAACCATGCCTGGATACACAATATCGCAGTCTGGCAACGCCGCGCGAAGATGTTCAGCCGCCCCCTTTAGGTCGCTATCCACCATCCCTTCCAGTTCAGGATACATCCGCCAATACTCAAAATAGCCCAGACCAAGCAACCCAATTTTCGGGCGTTCCGCTGGCAACGGCTTTGTCAGGACATCGCCGAAAACGCCAGCGTTCTCGGCATCAAAACTCGTAATCTGTTTTTTGTCAGCCATTTTGTCAGCCCTCTATTTTATAATGTTTGGCGATATTCTCCAATGTCTCGAATGAAATCTCACGTCCCTGCCGTGCGGCTTCTTCACGTGCATACGCATAGAATTCCGTCAGGAAACGGATACCTTCGCCCTGATGGACGGGGTCCACATGGCAGACGGTCACAAACGGAACATCGGCAGCCAGGCACTGCTGAAAGTCGTGTTTTGCGAGTTTCATGACCAAGTCGTACTTCTCAGGAGTCAGGAACCATGTATAGTCGCAAGTCAGGGAGAATGACAGCCCATACCCCTTCCGATTCAATGCCATCCAGCGCTCACGAGTGATATCGCGCGGCGGCACATCGAGTTTGTCAAGAATATAGTCCCAGCCTGTCTCCTGAAGACAACAAGAACTATCGAACGTGTAGCCTTCTTCCTTGATTGCCTGGAACATTCCAGGGCTTTCCTGAAGTGCAGGAGCGCGGAAGCCGTTCACGGGGAATCCAAATGCGTCCTCAAGGATTTTCCGCCCCTGGCGCAAGCGTGCACGGCAGTTTTCAACGGAGTGGTCCTTCGCGAGGAAATCCGCGTTTTCTGCAGCCCAGCGCTTGTTTTCCGCCTCGTGCGGAAGGTCGAGCACCATCATCGGCGGCACGCCAAGTTCAAAGCGGTTGTGCCTCAAGCCATGCTGGCCAAAGCAGAAGCCCTTGGCATGGGCGTCTTTGATTATGTCCAGATAACGGCTGTCAAGCGTCATGAACGGCTTGTCAGTCACTTCATCAATCGGCACGACAAAAAACGTCGCGTGGACGGCCTGCTCCTGAAAGAAGGAAACTAAATGCGCAAAATTATCTGCCGTTGACCAGCCATCCAGCGCAACATCATCCACGCTCATTCCAAAATAGAATTTCTTGTCCATAGAATTCAACTCCTGTTTTTTACATGAACCCGTGAAATACCACCTGACAGTCGATTTCGCCTCGTCTTTCGGCACTTCATGGATTCAGGATTTAATATTGATTATTAAAAAAAGCATGATGGTTATTATACTTCTTTTCCACAATTTTCCAAATCCGTTTCTTGATTCCATGACTTGTTAATCAAATAAATCATTATACATTATTAGTAGAGATTATAATGGAGTAGAAGACAAAGACGACACTGAATTATCATTTTTTTATATCCAAGAGGAAAATTCCATGTCAATGAAAAAATGCGCAGTATTCAAGGGCAAGGGGCAGTCATTCGATATCAGGGAGTTCGAGGTAACCCCGCCTGCGGCTGGTCAAGTCGGGCTTGATCTAATCGCGAGCGGCATTTGCGGCACGGATGTCCATATCCATCAAGGCTACCTCGCCATGCCTGACTTTCCGCTGATCATCGGTCATGAGTTCACTGGACGCATCAACGCCCTCGGCGAAGGAGCAATCACCGACGCACTCGGCCAACCGCTGAAAATCGGTGCCGACGCCATCGCCTGTGTCGCCATCCCCTGCGGTAAATGCTTCAATTGCAAACGTGGAGAGACCGCCAGTTGCCTTTCCTTCGGCGTCACATACGTCAAGAATGTTGAAGAACCACCGCATTTCCATGGCGGCTATGCGGAATACTTGTTTTCTCCTGCAGAAAACCTCGCAGTCATTCCAGACGGCGTCGATCCAGTCGCGGCGGCCTCCTTCCCATGCGGCGGTCCGACGATCATCCGCGCCTGCACCTACGGCGGCGGCCTTGAGCGTGGCGAACTCGTCGTCATCCAAGGCAATGGTCCGCTTGGCATTTTCGCCCTCGCCTGGGCGAAAGCCGCAGGCTGCCGTACCGCAGTCATCGGCTCCACGAGCAATGCACGCCGCCTCGAATTGACCATGGAACTCAAGCCAGACCTCTTCTTCGATTTCAGAAAAGTCTCTGCAGAGGAAATCGGCGCAAAACTTTGCGAATTTGCGGCAAAACTGGACCGTGGCGACGGTGCGGACGTCGTCATTGAGACCAGCGGCTCCCATGACGCCGTGCCATTGGGACTTACCTTGCTTCGAACCCGTGGGCGCTACTTCGTCCCAGGCCAATATTCTGCACGGGGCCCGATTTCCATCAATCCCGAAATGATTACCTTCAAGGCACTTCAGATTATCGGCAGCGGACAGTACACGATGGCCGACCTGGGCACATATCTAAAATTCCTCAAGGACAATCCTGACATCCAGACGTTCTTCCGCAAAAGCATCTCTGAATACCGTATCGAAGACGCGGACAAGGCGTTCGAGGACGCCATCGCGGGCCGTGCCGTCAAGGCGATGTTCACCGCATAGTTCGATTGTCCTATCAGTGGCAAAATCACAGTGACTTAGCGAGGAAAAAGCATGATTGACTGGCGTAAGATTCTTGAAAACGACCGAAAAATCATCCACGAGGCGGATGAACGACAACCCACGCGTGCATACAACTACTGCATGTACTACCAAGGGCGCTACCATCTGGATCATCCTTCTGACGAGCCGATGTGCCTGAAACGCGCTCATGCGCTTGAATTCGCCTTCGCGCACCTGTCCGTCGATTTCCCCGACTACCAGATGTTCTATGGCGGCAGACCGTTGTTCCACACCTACTTCCTGCCAGAATGGCTACCCGAGGAAGAGTTCCTGCGTGCAGAGGCCAAATACATCGAGTTCGGCCAGCGCAAGTTCCGCACTGGCTGGGACCACACGATTCCTGACTATCAGAAAATCCTCAAGGTCGGCTTTGGCGACTATATCCGCCGTGCCGAACAGCTTCAGGCAAGCGCACCAACGCCCGAGCGCGAGGCGATGCTCATCTGCCTCAAGACCGTCACCGCATACTTCCGCCGCGTCGCTGACGCACATGAAGCCACGCGCCCCGTCGAAGCGGCGCGGTTGCGCCATATTGCCACGGAACCGCCTCGTGACATGGCCGAGGCAATTCAACTTGTCTGGCTCCTGTTTGTCATGCTTGAGGCCGAAAACCGCCACCACATGGCGTTCGGACGCATCGACCAATACCTTTATCCATTCTACAAAGACGGCCAATGCAGCCAGGAGGACGCGCTTGAAATGCTCTGCCACCTCTGGGCACTCATCGAGACATTCCATGAGACGACCAACATCTGCATCGGCGGCTGCACGCCCGACGGCACTGACGCCGTCAACGACCTCAGTTACCTTGCACTGAAGGCGACCGATATCGTCCATTCGCCTTCGACAAACCTCTCCGCACGCTTCGGGACATACACGCCCGACAAATTCATCACCGCATGTGCTGAACTCATCAAGACAGGTATCGGCTTCCCCGCCGTCTTCAATGATGGTGTCAATGTCCCGATGCTCACACGCCTTGGCATTCCTGAACGCGACGCGCGGGATTTCGCGCTCGTCGGCTGCGTCGAAGCAACCGTCCCTGGTCGCCAAGTCGCCTGGTCCGACGGACGTTTCAATATGCCCGACATTTTTACAAACTCCATTAAGAAACTGCCACAATTTACTTCCTACCAGGAACTTTGGGATGACTTTGCCAAAGGCATGAGACGCGGCCTTGAGGCATATCGTGACGCCTATAATTCGGACATCGCTCAAAACGACCCCGAAAAATACCCAGATCCGATGCTCTCCGCCTTCCAGCAGGACTGCATTGGCCGCGGAAAGGACATCAACGCAGGCGGGGCACTTTACCCGCGCCTCCACGGCATTGGCATGATGGGCCTCGCAAACATCACCGACAGCCTCGCAGCCATCCGAAAACTCGTCTTCGAGGAGAAGAAAATCGCACCTGAACAGATCCTCGCTGCGCTTGATGCCAATTTCGAGGGCTATGACGACCTTCGCCATATTCTGATGACTGAACCACCAAAATACGGCAACGACATCGACTATTGTGACGACATCGCCGCCGCCGTCGTCAACCTCTGCGGCACGACCGCCGAGGACATGCGCACCATCGACGGCGGCTATCTCCAGTCCTGCATGGCGTCCAATACCAATAACATACCCGCAGGAAGGACCGTCGGCGCACTTCCCGACGGACGCCTCGCGGGCACACCGCTCTCCGACGCGGCATCGCCTGGGCAGGGCCGCGACCGCAAAGGCCCGACCGCTTTCGTCAACTCCATCGTCAAGCCAGACTACGCCGTCCAGAACTGCACCGTCGTCAACATGCGCTTCCATCCCGACATGTTCGCCAACGAACAGGGTACTCGCAATCTCGTCGCGGTCCTTAGACGATTCATCGAGGGCAAGGGCCACGAGATGCAGTTCAACGTCACAGACAACGAGACACTTCAGAAAGCCATAGACTCCCCAGAAGACTATGCCAGCCTCATTGTGCGCGTCAGCGGCTTCTCAGCTTTCTTCACGCGTCTGCACCCCGACATCCAGCACGACATCATGCGCCGCAACGCTCACCGTCTCTGAATAATAACTAACCACACAACAGACAACCTTTTCGAACCAAACGCCTTCACAAAACATCATGGATTACACGAGACATTCCTACATCAGTACCGTCGATGGAAAAGAGGACTGGTACTTGTTCCATAAAGGCAAACGCCCTATCGCCATCGTTACGATGCACGGCCACGGCTCGCATGGAGACCAAATCATCAAGCGCGCAGATGTCGCCGAACGGCAGAATTTCCTTGAAAAACTGGACGTATCGGTTATCAGCCCGAACCTCCGCGACAACGCATGGATGTCCGCGCCAGCCGTCGAAGACCTCAAAAACCTTCTGGTTAGCCTCAAAGCAGAGCATAATTTCAAACGAATCATTATCGACAGCGGCTCCATGGGCGGCACAGGCGCTTTCATTTTCGCCATCTGCCACCCTGAACTGATTGACGCCCTCGTCGTACTCGGAGCATCAACATCACTTTCAACATATCTTGAGTGGTGCGCACAACCTGGGCAGCGTCCTATCATCGTCGAAATCCACGATGCGATTGCTGCCGCCTATCCTACTCCAGAATCTCTTGCCGCCCATGATGTCTGCGCACATGCCGACCGTCTTACCATGCCAATCTACTACTACCACGGTGCTGCCGACCAGACCATTCCCTTCTCCGAAGCACTTGCGCTCAACGAAAAGATGTCTGGGAAGGACAACTTCCACTTCTTCAGCATCCCCGACGGCAACCATGACTCACCGTTGCCTTCATTCTGCGAAGGACTTGCGAATGTTTTTGCGGAATTTGGAGAGACAGTTCCTCCAGAGGCACTCACATACGTCCGCGTGCTGTTCAAAGAACCCGCCGTCAGCGGCAAGGTGGAAATCCGTTACGGATTGCAGGCGTGCCCAGTCAACTTCCAAATAACTGGAGACGTATTCAAAGTGCCTGTGGCCTGTCCAAAAACCGCCCTTGGCTCTGGGCAGACAGTCGTCACCATCCTCGCAAACCACAGTTTCTCCTTCTTCCTGCGGGACGTGAATAGCGCCACCCCTATCTTCATCCCAGAATACGGCGTCGCCGTAGTTCCCGCAGATGATCCTCGCTCATACACACAGGTTGCCGCAGATATCGCGGCAAAAAAACTCACGTCGGACTTCGACCGCATGAACGCCGAACCTGAGGAGACATACGAAAACGCCTGCAAATACGACCGAAACAAGTCATGCCCCATCTGGCTCGGCACGGGCGGCGACGTCCGCATCTTCGCCTTCCACGAGCAAAACCACACGAGCCTCACACGTGACTACGAATTCTTCGGGCGCATCCGCCCGCGCTTCCATTCACGCTACAGGAGTGCCGCGCCAGACCTCCCCGACTCCGAATACGACCTTGCGTTCACCATCGGGCCAGGCGCGCACTGCCGCCCGCACATCACCAAGCGCCTTGAGGACGGCGTACTCCCCATCTACCATGCCACGCAGGACGAACAGGACATACAGTACCATGTCACTGCCTTCGCGACGCTTGCCAACGGGCCTCTTGGTCCTGGCCGCGTCCGTGGAACCGACTGGCACGTCGCCTACGCCTGCACAGGCGTCAACATGCTGAGTAAAGAGGAAAAAGAGGCCATCACCCCGCAAATCGTCGCGGAAACCGATGACACAGCCGACATGCCCGTCTGCATCATCCGCATCGAGGCAGAAAATGTCACACAGGCACCCGCTTACGCATGGTTCAAGGCCGTCCATATCATCCAGACAGGCAAAAACAGTTATGGGGAACAAGGATGGAATAACGGTCAGACATTGCTGAATGGCCGCGTCGCAGCACTGAACCTTCTTGAAGGGCAGCCGATGCCCCAGGAGGAAATGGCGGTTCTCGTGCCACCTGGGAGAAGCATCGTCTTCGAGATGCGCATTCCGCATCAGCCTTCCCTGCCTGACCGCGTCGCCGTGCTTTCTGCCATCGACTATGCGCAGCATCTCAACGCATGCCGAGCCTTCTGGCAGGAGAAACTCGCTCGCGCCGCCGCTGTCTCCGTGCCTGAAGTCGCTGTTGATGAGCGTATCCGCGCAGGCCTCTGCCATCTGGATCTAATGACTCTGGGGCGCACCAACGAAGGCCCCCTCCTCCCGACCATCGGATGGTATTCACCCATCGGAACGGAAAGCGCGCCCATCATCCAGTACTTCGACTCCATGGGCTGGCATCGCCAGGCGGAACGCTGCATTGACTTCTTCCTTGAACGGCAACGCCCTGACGGCTTCATACAGAATTTCAACAACTACGAAAGCGAGACTGGCCCCGTCCTCTGGACCGCCGCCGAACACTTCCGCTATACGCAGGACACCGAATGGCTCGCACGTGTCACGCCAAAACTCATCAAGTCCGCCAACTATCTCCTTGCCTGGCGCGAACGCAACAAGAAGGACGAATACCGTCCCAAAGGCTTCTACGGCATGGTCGATGGCAAAGTTGCCGACCCTGACGATTTCTACCAGTCGTTCTTCCTGAACGCGGGGACCTACGCGGGCCTTTCGGGGCTTGCCGAATGCCTCGTCCACACCGCTCCCGAGTTCGCCGCGCAACTCGCCGCCGAACTCAAAGACTATGGTTCCGACATCCTCACGGGCCTGCGGTACGCCCTGGCACATTCGCCCGTCGTCCCACTCCTTGACGGTACATGGGCACCACGCCCCGCAGGCTGGGTGGAGCACCTTGGCTCCGTCACGCTGTTCGCCGAACCAGGCAAGTGGTTCACGCAGCATGCTGGATTCGCCGCATCAGGCGTATTGACGGGGCCGTTGTATCTCGCGATGACCGACCTACTCCCACCCCATGACGAAATGCTTGAAATGCTCCTCAAGACGAACCAGAACCCCGTCACCAGGGAAAATGCCGCCATGACGCAACCGTACTACTGCCGCCATGACTACGCGCACATTCGCCGTGGCGAGGTCAAGTTGTTCCTCAAACTCTTCTACAACCAATTCGCCGCGCTCCAGGACCGCCAGATTTACAGTTTCTGGGAACATTACCACGGTGCCAGCCAGTACAAAACCCATGAAGAGGGATGGTTCCTCATGCAGACGCGCTGGATGATGTATCTCGAGGACGGAAACACCCTCGACCTCTTCAAGGCGATTCCGCGCAAGTGGCTCGAACCTGGGAAACGCATCATGCTCCACAATGTCGCCTCCCATTTTGGCAAAATCAATGCGGAAGTCGTCGCGGACGACCATCAGATTTCCTGCACGTATACCATTGAACGGCCCGTGGCGAACGTCCGCATCCGCCTGCCTCATCCGCAGGGGCTCAAGGCAGTCAAATGCTCAGGAGGAACGTATGACGCCGCATTGGAAACCGTCACCGTCCAAACAACGTCAGGGCGTGTCGTGCTTGAGTTCTAACCTTTATGTCCTCTCTCCCCAAGAGAGAAGAAAAGACTTGTTTTGATTCGTATTTACAATTTGTTATATAAAAAAACATCAACCCTACCCAAAAAGGAACCGAATCAAATGGAAATCGCTAACCACCCGAAATACTACACAGAGGAAAACGACACGGTTTACAGTTGCCAGTATCACGTAATCTTCTGCACGAAATACCGCCGCAAGGTGCTTATTGATGAAATCAGCACCCATCTGAAGCAAATCATTCTGGATATGCAGGAGGAAATCGGCTTCACTGTTCAGAGCATCGAAGTATCTCTTGACCATGTCCACCTGATTATTGACATCACGCCTGAACAAAGTGTCAGCAGTATCATCACAAAAATCAAAGGCCGCACATCCCACATTTTGAGAGAGACGTACGCCCTCCTCCGCTCACGCATTCCAACTCTGTGGACACGCGTCATCTTCGTCTCATCCGTCGGAGCGGTGTCCCTCCATGAAATCGAATCGTTCATGGATAAACAAAAGAAACGCTAATCCATCTCCGTATTAACTTTTTAGATGCCACCAACCAACGGAATATCCATGATGTCAATACCACGCTATTGCCTGACGGTTCTCCTGATTCTCTCAACTGCCGCCTTTGCATTTGATTTCACAAAGGCACCTGTCATTGTCGTGCCGCCTAAACCGACACCCATTGAACAATATGCCGCTGGGGAAATCGCTACTTTTTGGAAAAAGGCCACGGGACAGGACATTCTCAAGGCTACAGAAGGCACTCCAGTCATCTTCATTGGCCGTGCGGCATGGGCAGACCGCAAATATGCCCCTAATGAAGCCGCCGTTGAAATCACCGATACCGTCATCCGTATCGCAGGAGGCGATGACATGAGCGCGGACCCGTTGAATGCGGCGCGTTCGCATGGCACTCTGTTCGGTGTCTATGATTTTCTGGAGCGTGAACTTGGCATCCGTTTCCTCTGGCCAGGCGAATTGGGGACTTTCATTCCGCAGTTCAAGGGGACGCATATTTCCAATAGCAGCAGGACAATCCCGCCGCCCCTGCCCTCTGTCGTGTGGCGACAAGGCTGGCTGAACAAGCGCAATGGGGGTGGATGGGCTTCGTATGCCGTTGCACAACAGTTCATTAAAGACGAATCCATCTGGCTACATCGCCACCGTTTCAACCAAATCAGCCACATGCAGTATGGTCATGCGTTCACGAAATGGTTTGGAAAATACGGCAAGGAACATCCAGAATGGTTCAACATGCTGCCAGACGGCAAACGCGTGCCTGATACGGCGCAGTCATCCATCAATCCGAGTTATATCTCAATGTGCGTCACGGATGATGGGTTCCAGCAGGAAATCGTCAGGCAATGGCAGGAAAAAGGCAATCTCAACGCAATGATCAACTGCAACGAAAACGACACTGCGGGCAAATGCACCTGTCCTCGCTGTATGGCCGCCGACGGAACGCCCGTGGAACCTCGCCTTCAAGCCGCTCGCGAGGCATTCGAGAAAAAACAGCCGAATTGGTACACACACCTCGGTTCACTCACTGAACGCTATGCCGAATTCTATCTCGCCGTCCAGAAAAAGGCGGAGGCCATCGTCAAGAATCCTGTCGTCATCGGTGACATCTACGCTAACTACTTCGAGCCTCCAGTAAAGCATAAACTCAACGAGCAAATTGTCATGCGATTCTGCCCACCCGTCATGTATCCATGGACACGAGCAAAAATCGACAACTACAAACGGCTATGGACTGGGTGGCATGACGCAGGTGCCTCCCTGCAACTTCGCCCAAATTACACACTCGACGGCCATAATTTCCCCCTAGTCTATTATCGCTCTTACAGCGAATGCTACCGCCATGCCGAAGCCAATGGCCTGAAATCGGTCGATATGGATTCACTGACTGGCTCGTATGGGACGAACGCCCTGACCTGCTATGTCATCGCAAATTTGGCTCCTGGCGGTTGCAAACGTACCATTGAAGAACTGGAAAATGACTTTTTCAGCGCATTTGGCAATGCCGCACCCGCAATCCGTGAGTTCTACCGAATCATGGAGGATGCCACCAACAAAGGTTTCGGCACTCCTGATGAATATGTCTTGCCGAATGAAGGCGGGAGTTGGGCGATGTTCTTCATGGGCGCACACCGAATCTTCACACC
>JAGCTA010000207.1 GCA_017963875.1 Victivallales bacterium
AGATATCCGATTCGTTTGCGGCATTTTGGACAGGCCAGCCCCCGTGCCTTAAAAAAGCAGTAAAGTTCTCCCAAGAAAGCAAAGCCTCCAAATACAGTGAAAAACGCTCTAAAAGCACCATTGAGCTCCAAAAAGGCAGTGAACATTAGCACAATGAATGCTATGACTATCGTTGGAAGGCATATCATTTGAATTCGACGCAACCGAAGTCTTTGAGCCTGTATCCGCGACTTGAATGATTTCATTTCAGCGTCGCCCTGCGCGGGCGCGTCCCAGAAGAAGATTTTGCGGAGGAGGGGCTTCATGGTATTTGTTCCTAAACTACCTATCGATATATTCCGCATTGCGACGCAAGGTTTCCCATACGGGAGATTCTCCTTGCGAACGTTTTCTGTAGTATTCAACCACTTGACAGCAGTTGTTAAGCTGACTGTTTTCAAGCATCTCAATTCGTCCGTTTTTCAAGAGGACACGGACACGCTTGCGGTTCCAAGGCTTTTCAAAAATCACTGGCATTCCGTCGGCCAGGTCCTTTTCGGACAGTCCAAAGGCGATATATGCATACGAAGTATGGTGTTCCGTGAAGATGTCTGGATTGATCTCGACCACCTTGTCGTCTTTCACCCTCAAATAGGGAAGATACGGGACCAGTTCCCCCAGTCCCTCTGCCCCCTGTCCAGCAGGATATTTGCCTTCATGCGCAGACAGATACGATTGCAGTTCCGTATGGAAATTGGCGAGATTCTCCATCGGGTCACGGCGAGCCGCATTGTCCTGTTCATACCAATAATCAGACCAAGACATTGCCGCCGCAACAATCAGAATGAAAGCAAGAACCACGGCGACAAGGCATACCCAGAAGATTTTATGTTTTCCACCGTGAGTAACGCCAGTCATATGTTCCTCCTGTCGTAAATACAACTACCTCTTGAGATACAACCGTCTTCAACTGCATATCTGGCTTGTGATTGCAGGGTCTTTGATTTTTCCGTCCTCGGAGAGCAGGATGATTTTGGACATAATCTCGGCTGTTTTGGGATCGTCGTCGGCAAATGGCAGGAATATGCGGCCCCGCGCCTGTGAATGGACCGTTACGATGGCAATCATCCCCTTGCCCTCTGCGTGGACAACGCCAGATCCCATATGTACGGAATAATTCGCCAGCTTGCCCTTGATTTTCGCGTGCGAGCCTACCCAAGTGACATTGTTCAGCTTAAGCAGTTTTACGAGTTCTCCTGCGATTGCGAGGCGCATTTCGACCGTCGAACTGCTTGTCTCGGGATCAACACCGCCCGCATGGGCGACGCTGACCACGAGGTCAAGGTCGCGCATTGTCTCCGAGAAGAGTACAGGTGGCACTTCCTCAAGCGGGACATTGCCGCCGTTTCTGCGGTTGAAGAACTCAACAGTCTCAATCGTCGGCGCCTCGATGTCGGCAGGTGAGAACCAGTCTGCCGCGGCGAACATCCTGACAATGAGGTTTTCCTTGTGAAAGACCTTCTGGAGACCCTCCTCATAATCGACCGTCCAGCCTCTGCTCTTCAGAAGCGAGACCGTGCGCTTCGGCTGAACCTGATTACCTGCGTAGCGACGTGAGACCGTCCGTTCGCTCCGTTCGTCCTCCGTGAGAGGATAGTATTCCCTGAAAACCTGCTTGAACGGCTGGACGATTTTCTTTTCATAGCAGAAGTGCATCCATTCCGACCAGACGTCTGCCTTTTTCAAGTCATGCGGATGGGCAAGGCGGAGCGTTTTACCAGAAGCCGTAAGATGGCCAGCTGTATCGACAAGGCAAAGCTGCACGTCGGCACTGTCTTTGACGCAAATCATCCCGATAATCTTTCCAGATACCCAGAGCAGCCTTTCTGCAAGCGATTTCAGCACAGGGCTTTTCATGATGTTGCAGAGTTCGTCAGCACTGAATTCCGAACAATCTGTCATAGACCGTTCCAGGCTTTCCTTTGCTCGGCGCTTCTGCTCCCTGAGATCCTTCACGGCCTGCTTGAGCTCCAGGAAGGCTTCATTCTTTGACAGCTCCTTCGGTTCGGATTTCAGTGTCTTTCCATCGCGTTCAACCAAAACGGAGGCATCGCCGTTGTCATCAATCGCAAGCCTTACGGTATGGCCTCCAAGGTCTTTTGGATCGAGAAGCGACTTCAGGCTTTCGCTTTTTGCGCTTTCCATCTGCCACGTCAAATGGTTCGCATCGGAATAGCCAGCGGAAACGGCGAGGTTGTCCATTGCGGAAAGACAGGCTTGCTTCTCGCTTTCGCGCCGCTGTGCGCCGAATTGCCGACTTCCCTTCAGGAAGGCCTGGATGAACTCATAGCGGCGCAACGTTTCTTTTGTATCCCCTGGCTTGATGGGAATCAACATATAGCAGCGCAGTTTTTCCTGATTGCGTTTTTCAACAATCTCCTTTTGAAGAGCGTCAGCATCCAGTCTGCCGAGCACGGCATCCGTGTAGAGCTGGGAGCGCCTGTGCGAATTGCCGCCGTCCGTAATGTATTTCGCGGCGCGATAGAGCGTCTGGAAGCGCGCTTCTCCAAGCTGGTTATATGCTTCCAGGAACCAGTTCTTGTCAAATGCGCCGTCGTTGAACTGCTGGGGCGTAATCGGGGAGTAGATAGCGACCTCCGTCTCTTTTTCAGCGGAAAAACTCTCATTGATGTGCGCATGGAAGAACCAGACACCGCATTTCAGCCCTTTCCAGCCGAGAATCTGCTCGGCAAAGCCTGCCCACTGTGGCGCGTACATGGCAGCATCAACAAGACGGCTGTCGCTGATATCCGTCTCTTTCAGCAGTTTTGCGAGTGCTTCGGGCGTATCGTCCTTTGCAGGATAGCACTGTTTCAGAAGGTGGCTTAAGACACACTGCTTTGTCTGGTTCGATAAATAGGAATACCCTCTGTGGAAGTTTGCTTTTCCAAGAGCGGCAAGGAGCTGGCAGAAATGCCGCATCCCTTCGACATATTCTATTTGGCAGCAGATTTTGGTGACATCCGTCGGAAGCTCGCCTCTTTTGGCTTCGATATCCACCATACGGTCGATGAAAACGCCAATGATTTCACGGGCACAACTGTATTTCCTGCAAAACTCTTTGAAGTAAGCCGAACGCACATCGGGCATGTCATGACAGGGATTCGCCAGGAAGCTCAACAGGACATCCCGGCTGATCAGACCTGCGCTGAAGGCTCGAAAATAGTCTTCTCTGTACAGACCATTTGCTCTTCCAAGACCGTATTTTATCACACATTCGGCTGCGTTTTCAAGTTTGTATTCCAGAAGGAACCACTCGGCGAACTCCTCGTCGGAGAGCGGAAGTTCTTTGAGCAGCATCCGCCAGACACTGACAATACGGAGATTGATTCCATATATCGTCCATGGATCGTTTTGTTTCTTTAGCATTTTCCCAAGGTTGCATTCGCCGACGATGGCAATGCAACTGCGGTACATTTTCATGGCTTCAAGGAAAATCCTGTGAGAATCGAACCGCTTGTAAAGAGTACTTATGAAATCATAGAAGTACGGACTGCGTTTGTATTTGGCGTCAATTTCAGTGTAGCGAGGCGCAAGGTCCTTTTTCTCAAGTTCCAGATACCAGGGGGCTTTGTCATCATCTGAATATGAATAATATGAAGAGAAATAATAATCAAAGCAGCCTCCTGCCAGATAGAAGAGCCGCATATATTGGGCAGGGTCCGCAAGATATTCGCCGAATGCTTCCGCAAACTCATCCCAGAACGGTATCATTTCGTGCTTTGCTTCTTTCTCACACAGATTTCTGCAGCCATTTTCCGCAGGAAGAGGAAAATGACCGTGATGATAATCACCGAAAAGGATTTTCACTTTGGAATCGTCATACGGAAGAATGCTCTCGTATTCGTAGTCGGCGTGTCTTGTGAATACCGCATCCAGTCGCGCAAAAAGCGCGTCAAGTTCCTTTGGCGTGATGATTGACGCCTTGAACTGCGCCTCTGTCAGAATAGCATCCGCTTCCAGAATGGCGGACGGCAGTGCGGCAAGAAAGTCCGCAACTGCGGCAGGAGAATAGAGACCGTAGCCGTTTTCTTTCGTATAGACAGGCACCTCCTTGCCTTTGGCGAAAAGCTGATTCAGCAGGATTTCCGTCTGCGTGGAGAGACGGCGTTTTCGAAGTTCGTCGATTGCCGTTTGGTTTTCGGCGGTCAAGGTGTTGTCATCCAGTTTGGTCAACAGTTCGACGCCAGCCTGGACGCAGTTCTCGTTATCGGCGACAAGGAGACGGCTGATTGCAGGCGCAAGCAACTCTTTCGGCTGGCGGCTCAGCAGCGAAATGACCGCTTCGCGGAGTTGGCTGCTCTTTGTGCGCAAGGCGTTGCAAAGAGCATTGACGCCCTCCTCGTCTATCTTGCATTTTGACAGAATTTCCAGTGCTTTGTTTTTGACATAGACACTTCGGTCGTTGAGCATGCCGAAGAGATAATCCCTATGCTTCCGATTCTCATCCGGACGCAGAAAATGTAGAATAAAAGCCTGCTTTCGATCCGCTGACATATAGTTGGAGAGGTCAAAAAACTCCTCTATGAGCTGTGCGTCCATGTCGTATCCTGCCAGGCTCATCATGCAGCGGATCACGCGGTCCATGTCCGGCGAAATGGAGGACCAGGGGAACGGATTGCCCGTAAAAACAGGTTTCCTGTTGCCAAAATGTTTCAGAACTTCCTTGAGCTGGCCGAATATCTTCAGGCGTTCCTCCTTGCTTTTGGGAAAGATGTGGTATTTGAAATCATTTATTGTTTGTATGAAATTCGCACCGTAAGAGAATGCCTCGGTCAGATAATCCAGATAGCAAAGATTCTGAGTGGCCCACGCAAGAAGCTCGTCATCCATCTCATTGAGATGGCGAATGGCAATATTCATGGAATATGCTGCGTTGTCGGAATTTGTGACAAAGAACCAGCCTAGGATGCGCCGGTAGTGCTGGGGAGCACCGAGCAGTTTTTCAACAAGCGTGGAGGTGTCTTTCATCTCGCGGCAACCGCAGCCCCAGAGCGCAAGATAGGCCTTGATATTGTCTTCGCTGTCAAGGTATGTGTTGATTTTTTCCTCATCCGACAGGACCTCGTATGCAAGCACTACCGCCTTGCTTGAGACCGAAGGCTGAGCATTGCTGATGCCAAACCCCGTCCAGGTATCGAAGGCGCGGATGGCGCTGCTGAAGCGGAACATATTCTCATCCAGGCAGTATTTCAGTATTTTTTGCAGTGTTGCCCTGCTTCCCTTGTCTGCGCTTTCAAGTATCTGCTGGCGGAGCCCTTCCTGGAGCTTTGCCGCTGAAAGGAGCCTGAGAAGGTCGTCAATCAGTTCTTCGTTGCCGCTGATGATAATTGCCTCGATCATCGGACGGCTGAGAATCAGCGCCGTAGTGTCTTCGTAGATTGCCTTGCGGACAAGACCGATGATTTCTTTATTTCCGTTTTTCAATTCCAAGGCAAGCCGATACGTAAAAGAACGATAGGAGGAATCGTAATTGTGGTCAAGCAGGAGTTGCTCCTTGAGGCTCCCTTTGAAATAG
Source organism: Victivallales bacterium (assembly GCA_017963875.1). Next base: position 5,558 of record JAGCTA010000207.1, read on the forward strand.
TAGCTGTATGCGTAGTTGACCAGCATATCCAGTATCCAGTCCAGATGGTATCTGAAGTCGCGGGAACGGAAGCTTCTTCTGCCAGGCGATATGGAGAACGGCCCGTCCATAATCAGAGCGATGATGCAGCGGAAATCCTTTGCATAGTGCGCATCGGTCAGAAAGGCCAGGGCTTTTTCAAGGGGAGGTGTCCAGAAGTCATCGGGCTCAGTAATCGAAAACAGCTTGTTCCCAAGTTCTTCAGCGATAGTATCCTGCAATAATTTCTTATTTGTTTCTCTCCAATATTCGTCCTTCAGAAGAGCCAAAACGGAGGCCAGACCGCCTTTCTTGGAGGCCTTTTTCGCAATCTCGTTCCATTTCGGCTTGTCAAACTCTATTTTTTGCTTTTCCATGCTCTCTCCTGTTACCACATGCGCCCTGCGAGGAACGCCAAGCGGATGAACGTGAACTCCGCATTGGACGGAATGTCGATTGACGCGTCAAGTTCCGTGAGTTCGGCCTCATTCATAAAGACTCTGACCAGACCGTCTTCCCAACATTGAAGCGCATTCGCAACTGCTTTCTGCGGATCGGCTTTTCTGTCGGAAAAAAGTCTGCCGAAACTGACTTTTCCAACGGATGCATGCACGTCGATTTCCCGTTCCGTGAGATATGGGACAAGCTGGACTTCTGTCCCCTTGCTATTGTATTTTTCCACTTCCGATTCGACCAGTGCCGTCAGAAGAAGGCGCAGACTGTTTACGGAATCGGGGATTTCATAAGCGACCTGACTGAGAATATCTCTCTTGCGGCCAAGTGATTTTATTCTAATTGTTATCTGCATACCACACCCTGAAGCAACCCAACTTCCATGCCACGTCTCGCCCAGACACTCTTTGGACTGCAATGCCATCTTCTTCCAGTCGTCGATGCGCCCCTTCGCGGAATTGATGTTCACGTCAATCATGCGTACAGGCAGTCCACAGGACTAGAAATTCTCGTAGTAGTCATTTCCGCCTACGCCAGATTCATCGTCCGACTTATTTCTTTTTAATGTAGCTCGTAAAAGTAGTTTTTCCTTCTGACTTCTCAGTATTTCTTGAAATAGACCGCAAATATGGGACAATTATTAGCAGTGGTTCAGTTTGCAATCGCGTGGCGCGGAATTGATGAGGAGGCTCGTCCC
>JAGCTA010000208.1 GCA_017963875.1 Victivallales bacterium
CGACGGGCAGCCGTTTTCACCCTGCCACAGCACGCCTTTGAAGCCGTACTGCTTCATCATGTTCTTGATTCTCAGGCCGTTCTCTGAGGCGTCGTCAGGATTATAGCGGTAGCCATGATAGATATATGAATCGAACAGGTCTTCGCCCCCCTGCTCCCTGATTTGACTAAGGCAATAATGGAACCCCTCCGCATCGGAGCGCGCCAAAGAAAGCCCAGCGATAAACGCGTCAGGCTGGTGTTTTCGGATGATCTTCGCGGTTCGGATGTTCAAAGATGCAATTTCCTCAGCCGTCACTTCCCTACGATTGTCAGGTTCGTTCCACATTGCCCATTCGTGGACACGGTCCTTGAAATGCAGCACGAGGTTCGTCACCCACGCGTCCCAGGCGTTCCATGCCTCCTCCGTGCTTGGGAAACCGCCCGACAAATCGGTTCCGCCGCCGCCTTCGTAGATGGAATTGCCGTAGTCGGTTTCAAGCAGACAACGCAGCCCGAGTTCCTTCGCGTCATTGACGATTCTGTCAAGCCAGGAGAAATCATAGACGCCCTTTGTCTTTTCCGTCTTTGCCCAGCCTGCCTGGAGACGAATCAGCGGAATTCCCAACGCGGGAATGTAGTTCTTGTACTCCTGAAAATCAGCGAAATCCCTGTCAAGTGTTTCACAGCCAAGCATCCAGCAACTGCCTTTGGAGGCGGCATCTTTGTCAGCGGCGAGTGTTCCGATTCGTTCCAAACCTGTCTGCAAGACCTGTTCTGTCATAATGTTACTCCTGTTGTTTTTTATAATGACCATTCAAAGAGTCGAAAACAAGCAAAATATAAGTCCATCAAGCGTAATCTGCAAATAAAAAAGGCATTTCACTGCGGGATAGCCTTCGCCTGAAGAACCAAAGGAACCCTGTGAAATGCCCGTCTCCCCCTTGCTGGGTGTGACAAGGGAAATCTTTAACCTGCGGAAAAAACTCCTGACAGGGCATTAATCAAATTAGAAACTGGCGGTCAGATTGATTCCCCAGCAGGCGTTGAACGCGTTGTTGTTCTCGTCTTCCTTCCAGTCATCGCGGACGCGGCTGTCGAGTGCCCAGCCCATCTGGACAAAGGCACTGATGGAAATGTTCTCGTTGATGTCGTATTTGAGCGTCGGCTGGACGCACACGCTGTAAGCCGTCGTGTTGGACGTGCAGCCCGTGTATTGATGATTGCCAAACCACAGTTCGACGGGGCACTCGAAACCGAGGTTCTCCATGACAGAGGCGAGATCCTGCTCGTAGGTCACATTGACATTCGCCTTGATAGCATCATTCTCAAAATCATGCACAAACACAACGCCAGGGCTCAGGAACAAATCCGTCGCGGTGATGTCAATCTCATATTCCTTCGTATCGGTATTGTGCGTGTGCGCCTTGTCGCGCGGATAGTTGTAGTAGATGTAGTCGAAATTGAATTCGAGGGCGCCGATGCCGCCGACTTCAGTCGTGAACGTAAAGCCAGCCAGCCAATCCCATTCCTCGACATTGTGCTCATTGCCGCATGCATCCGTTTCATCGATGATGGCGACGCCGCCAATATGCAATGCGAAATTGTCAGTGACTCCAAATTCTGCCGTCAGGCTGATGGTCTCAATCGGGTCTGGATTGCCGACGTTCCCTTCAGACATATAGCGTGACATATGGTCGATACTTAGTTCAAGCGAAGGAATCCAACCAGCCTTTTCTTCCTTTGGTTCAGCCGCTGCTTCCTGAGCAATAAGTGACATTCCAAGCATAGCGCTCATTGTAATGACAACAATCGATTTCTTCATGTTCATTTTCTTTGTTCCTTTGTGGATTGTTTAATTTGATATCATTTAGGGAAAACTAACTAAAATCGTCTAAAAAACGGCAAGTCGCGCCCTCCCGTCAGCGACGATGGCCGACGGGAAGGAAAACCACCTTCACGGTTTTCTGGAACCGCAGGTCGGATTACCGCACTTGCCGCAGCCTTCGCAGCCATGTCCCTTTTTCAACACACGCCGTATGGCGAGCACGAAGAGACAGACGATGATGATGCCGATGACAATGTTTGCGGGATTCATGAATTCACCTCCAGACAATCATTACTTGACAAGATCCTGCTTAGGCGCAGGGCGGAAGACCGCCACAAGCACGCCGACAATCGCCAGAACCGCCACAATCTGCCCGAGCCCGAATGATGCCCCTGCGAAGAACAGTGCTCCCATTCTGAAACTCACCAGAGCGATAAAGTACCCGATAAGCAACTGGAAGCCAATCGCGATGCAACCCCACTTCGCACTGCCCATTTCACGCCAAGTCGCGGCGATTGCGACAAGGCACGGGGGGAAGAACAAGTTGCAAACCATGAAACTGAAAGCAATCAGTTTTGCATAAATAGTACGCATTGCAGGATCCGTAATTGCTTCGGGGACCATGCCCATAAACAATGCCTGAATTCCCTTGAGCGTACCGCCCGCCACATCGGGTGAAAGCAGCGCCAACGTGGCCGTTGCCTGTTCCTTGGCGATTTCAGCGGAGACACATGCGACTGCGCCCTGCCAGTTGCCAAAACCCAATGGCTGGAAAATCCATGCGAAACACTGACCGATGTCATGAAGCATGCACTGCTCCAGACCTTCCGCGCTTTTAGGGTCAAGCAGCGTAAACGTCCAGTCGAAATGCATCAGCAGCCAGAGAACAATACATGCTGCGAAGATGATGGTACCTGCCTTGATGGCGTATGCCTTGCCACGTTCCCACGTGTGAATCAGGACACCCTTGAAACTTGGCATGTGATATGCAGGAAGTTCCATGACAAAAGGCGCGACCTCGCCTGCGAACACTTTCGTCTTCTTCAGCGCAATGCCGCCAAGAACCACAATCGCAATGCCGATGAAATACATGCTCGGCCCGACTAGATTGCTCTGCGGGAAGAAAGCCGCAACAATCATAGCGATGATCGCCACCTTTGCGCCACAGGGCAGGAAGGTAGCCAGAATAATCGTCATGCGGCGGTCTTTATCGTTTTCAATCGTCCGTGTCGCAAGAACACCAGGTACACCGCACCCCGTCCCGACCAACATCGGAATGAAGGATTTGCCAGAAAGACCGAACCGCCTGAAAATACGGTCCATAATGAACGCCACACGTGCCATGTACCCACAGTCCTCAAGGAAAGCGAGGAACAGGAAGACGATGAGAATCTGCGGCAGGAAGCCGAACACCGTGCCAACGCCACCAATGATGCCGTCCAATATCAGGCTCTTGATGAAATCCCCTGCACCCATCTTGTCCAAAGCAGCCTCGACGAGCCCTGGAATGCCAGGAATCCACAATCCATATTTCGACGGATCTGGCTCGTTCTCCTCCGCAGCGGCTTTCTTGTTCTCCAGATAGGCCTCGTAATCGACGATTTCCGTATTCTCGATTTCGCCGCTCTCCTCGTCCTCGAAATAGACGGGAACTTTCAGACATTTCGCCAACTCAGGATAATCAATTTTGAATTCCTCTTCTTCGGACTCTTCTGCCTTGTCATCGGCCTTGTCTTCTTTCTTGGCCAAGTCCTCTGCAACAGCCTTGGCGGCGGCAAGCAACTCAGCCTTTTCCTTTGCATCTTCCTGCAACAATTTGACATACAATGCTGCTTGTTCCTTATCCTGTGCGTCCGTGAGTCTTGCCGTAGCCTTTGCCACGAGTTCCGCCGCTTCCTTCGATGCCTCTTCAGCCTCTTTCACGAACTCTTCGTTCTCCTCGACGGCCTTTGTGTAGGCCTCCTCGAACTTCTCGACTCTCAAGGAAGCATCTTCAAAATCACCAGATACCGAATCCCATGTCTCTGGCTCGAATTCAACGTCCTTCGGTATGTCTTCGTACTCAGGTTCTTCAGGTGCTTCTTCACCCTTTGCCCATGCTTGTGCAGCCTCCAACTGCCATGCGGCCTTCGCCTCATCATTCGCCGCAGTGATTTCAGCCTTCTTTTCGGCCAGAGCAGCCTTCGCGTCAAAAGCCTTTTCAGCCGCCGCATTGCGCTCCTTCACTTCCTTTGATGTGAAAAGCGAACTGTCCTGCGTCCATGCGACAAACCAGCCGTCACCGAAGACACCGTCGTTCGCCCAGTCGGTCAACCATGTACCGACAGTTGAAACGGAAATCCAGTACATGAACCAAATGATAACTGCAAAAATCGGCAATGCCAGCACGCGGTTGGTCACGACCTGGTCGATCTTGTCAGACATCGTGAGACTACCAACGGGTGCCTTCTTCTTGACCGTCTGGCTAACGACCTTTTTGATGTAGGCATAACGCTGGTTCGTGATGATGCTCTCTGCATCGTCGTCCATCTCCTTCTCGCAGTCCTTGATATGCTCCTCAAGATGCGACATCAGGTCATCCGACAACTTCAATTCCTCAAGGACTTTTTCGTCACGTTCGAAAATCTTGACTGAGAACCAACGCAGGTTCCTGCTGTCCACCTTCTTGTCAAGCGATTCCTCAATATGCGCGATGGCATGTTCGACGGAGCCCGAAAAGACATGCGGATGTTCGCCCGCATTGCCTGACTTGGCAGCTTCCAACGCCTTTTCGGCTATGTCTCGGCAACCATCGCCGTTAAGTGCGCTGATGGGGACCACGATACAGCCAAGTGTCTTTCCCAATTTGTCCAGTTGAATCTCATCGCCGTTCTTCTTCACCAAGTCCATCATGTTGACCGCGATGACCGTCGGAATATTGAGTTCCAGCAACTGCGTCGTCAGATAAAGATTGCGTTCGATGTTCGTTCCGTCGATGATGTTGATGATGGCGTCTGGCTTGTCGTTGACCAGATACCGACGTGAAACGACTTCCTCCAGCGTGTATGGAGAAAGCGAGTAGATGCCTGGCAAGTCCTGGATGATGACGTCCTTGTGTCCTTTGAGTTGACCGTCCTTCTTCTCGACGGTCACCCCTGGCCAGTTGCCAACATACTGGTTGCTGCCAGTCAATTCGTTGAACAGCGTCGTCTTGCCGCAGTTCGGATTGCCTGCCAATGCGATTTTTATTGCCATGATTCTTTAATTCCTATCTTTTAAAGGTTTGTTATTCCTCAACTTCAATTGCCTCCGCCTCCGCTTTCCGAATCGACAATTCATATCCGCGAACCGTCAATTCCAGCGGGTCCCCCAAGGGCGCGACCTTCCGAACGGTTATCTCAACGCCCTTCGTGATGCCCATGTCCATGATGCGCCGCTTCAACGGCCCAACGCATTGCAACTTTACGACTTTTACTGTCTTGCCAATCGCAACGTCCTTTAGTGTCATTGCATGACTCCTTCTGATGTAGTTTGTGTTATCTTATACCTATTAGTGACAAAGTCTCATAATCAAACAAGAATACGCCCCGCCATGCTCAGACCAATCGCTATCCGCGAATCCTTTACCTTCAAAATCAAATTCCCGCCTGCCTCGCTGACAACAGTGACTTCCTCATCGACAACAAAACCCAATTCCGCCAAATGCTGACGGACCTTGTCATCGCCCGTAATCTTGCGAATTGTCACTGTCTCACCTACTCCAGCCATTGATATCGGTAGCATTTTTACTAGTCCTGAATTAAAATTAGCAAAAACTAAATTATACTAAAAACACTGCGAAAAACACTCTTTTAAATCATCCACAGATGGGCTTTTGACATCTATGAGATGACTGAAAACACTATAATTTAGTCAAGACGATAGTTTTTTCAAGCGATTTTATAAAAAATAATTAGCCAAAACTAATTTTTATTATCAAAAACACAGTTAATCCATAAAGGCTGATCAAAAAAAAAACGAATGGGGCATATCTTTGTAGACAGGGCAAAGCCCCCGAAGGAGGCAAAAAAAGCCACTAGGTTGAGCGAAGCGAAACCTGGTGGCTAGCAAGCCTCTATAGGATAACAACCTCGAAGAAATCGAACCTATCCCACATTACGGGAACAGAGAGGAAGCATCAATCTTCGTAGCATCCGTATGTTTCAAGCATGTATCTTGTAATATCAAGCATCAATCGTTCTGAGCGAAGTTTCAATGAGAGTGGAAGCGTCTGGAGTTTGTTGAACACTTGTCCGTCAAGTTCCAGCGGTCTTCTGCCAGTTAGTTTCCACGAAGAGGGAAGAGAATATGCCTCTAAGGTGAAATATGGACCGAATCCGATGTCTTTCAGACCTTTCAAGATAGCATCGTAATTAGTATTTCCTACAAATGGCTGAAGGTGATTGTCCCATGCAATATTATCATGGATATGGACGGCCTTGAGGTTGCTTCCCATGGTGCAAATGGCCTTGTATTGGTCAACGCCCTGGATGTTCGCGTGCCCGACATCCCAGCAGCAGCCGAACAGCGGATGATTGTTGAGGCGGGCGCAGATTTCGTTGACATCGTCGCCATCATAGATGAAATAGGTTGGCATGTTTTTTGTGCAGGTATTTTCCGTGAAGACCATAACGCCAGTCTTCTCCGCTTCATCAAGCAGTTCGCGGTAGAAAGCGGTATTGGCCTCCATGAACTCGTCTCGTTCGCCGTCCTTGCGGGCAATTCCATGGACTGTCATGCCACGGATTCCGAGACGACGGCATATTTCCAGTTCACGCTTCAGGATTTTCATGCGGAAGTGCTTGTCTTCGCATTCTTTGAAGAGCCCGTCCGAACCGTGCGCTTGGACAAAGTCAAGCCCAAGGAAAGCGGCGGCTTCACCGAGTTCGTCCGTCCAGCGTTCCCATTGGTCGGTGATGATGACGGAATCTGGCATGTTTCCATGCCAGATGTTGAGGTCGATATGCTTGAACCCGCAGTCGGCGAGCAGAGTCAGAATCTGCCGAGTGTCATTTTCCGAATAGTATTCCGAGAAATCTCCAGTGGTGGTCGCGATTTTCATTATTGTCTTGCGTGGTTTGTGAGTGAATTGTTGAATGAGGTTGAAATCCACTATGGATTCCTGATTTGCTCTATTCCCCATGAGGGCAGGCTCGACGCTTCTGTGGCTTTCCTGCCACCATGACTTTGAAGTGCTTGCCTTCCATCTGTGGGAAATAGAGTTTAGTTTATTTTACTGTCCATAAAGGAGATTTCAATGCGGAATCACCTTTTTCTACGCTTTTCCAAACGCTCTTTTTCTTAAGAGGGTAGTTTTTCCTTTTGAGAACAGAGCGAATGCTTACCATCACGTCGTTCCAAACAGTCCATTGAACTGCCGATGGAGTTCCTTGTCTCCATAGACATCGTCATGTTCGGCAAGTTGCCCATCGGAATAGCCTGAAAAGACGGTATGTACACTGACAACATCCTTTTCCACGGAAAACGGCAAACGCCATGTCCGATAGGCAAGCGCGATTCCGCTGTCCGTCTCCACAAGGCGATGCCGTCGTGGATTGAGCGGTTCGGATGCCAGTTGGTCCATTGCAAAAGCACGCAGCCTCTGCACCCCCCTTGCCTCCAGCCATTGCAAACGCGTTTCAGCTTCAAGTGAAAATACGACATTGAAAACTCGTGAATCGCCCTCCCCTGTCCAGCCCGGGGAAGCGTCTGGGAATGAATCCGCGTATGCGATATACGGTTTGATATCGAGTATCGGCGTGCCGTCAAGCAAATCATGCCCCGAAACAACAAGTTCCAGCCCATTGACCTTCAATAGTCGCACGGCACTAATCCCTATGCCGTTTGGGCGATATGGCGAGCGGCTGGCGAAGGCGCCGACCTTGTGGTCCACATGCCTCGGAGGCTGAATCTTGGGCCTCCAGCCAGCATTTCTGTCGAACAGGAAAAGCAGCCAGATATGCGAGAAGCCATCAAGGCATTCCAGTGCCTGCTCAAAACCGCAGTTTTCCTTGAGCCGTACATAGCCGACATTGTCTCCCGCCAGACTACCCTGGCGCGGCACGTCATACGGGTAAAGCGCATCCGTGTGAAACGTGCCGATGGGACAGACGCTAAATTCGTCACTTCTCGCCATAGGCCATCATTTATTCAGCAATGATAGCAGTCGACGGCAGTTCAGCAACTTCTCTATGAGCGAGTTCTCATTATAATAATAATGGTTGGATGCTTCAAAGCCGATACGCGAGTCTTCGCGAAGCAACGTGATAAGACGGCGCGTCACCATTGATTCCTCCCTGAGGGCAGCCACCATCCCGGCCTTGTCCCCAGCGTTTCTACGTCTGACAAAGCATATTTGCAGGTATGTGCTCTGAAAATGGCAGAAAGCGGCCTCGGCGACTCGGCAGAGTTCCTTGTATGCCTTCTGATGCACATCATCGACGTATGCGGCGGCCTCTCGCAACATGGCGCAACCGCGCCCCCATCCATCGCTCAGAATGCCGAACTCCTGTTCGAAAATATCATCTGAATACGTCGGGCTGTGCCATGATTCCAAATCATCGTATGGAAAGCCGACCATCGTCGCCTTATAGCCCGTCGGCTCTTCAAACAGCAGGTTTTGCGGGCCATAGTTCTGGGGAGCTGTGTAAATCGTATAGCAGTTGTCGAACGGGAAATGGCGGAAACTCTCGTCAAACGTATCATACGCCTTGAGAATCAGCGGAGCCGCGTCTCCAAAATCTTCCTCGGTCAATTGCTGCTTTGACTTGGTAAGCAGACGGATATTTCCTCCTGGGTAGCCACCAAGCGTCCAACTGACCATAAAATCCTTGATACCAAGTGCACGAAGATTGTTGATATGCTCCTCCACAAGTCCAGGCACTGGCAAATATGGAACGGCAGACAACTCCCATGTGTTGTTGAACTGCGTCTTCGCGACGCATGGGACACCTGCCTTGCGCGCGACAGCCCACATCCGCTGTGCCGTCGGTCCTGGACCAGGCTTGGAAATGGAATAGTCGTTGACCTTTCCAGGGCATCCGCCGACATTTGTCGGCAGGGCGTTTTCACTGACGCACATGAGTTTGACACCTTTCGGCAATTTTGCAATGAGTTCCTCGTCCCAAGGCTTCTGCCATGCCCAACTCCATGCAATGACCTCTGCGGTTGGATTGACGGCATGCGCTCCTGCCTCCAGTGCCTGAAGCACTTCGGCGACCACATCGGCGGGATTGCGCCCTTTGCAGCGTGGACATTTAGGCAGCATTTCCATGGAACTCTTGCTCCAGCAATTGGTGAGGTTTTCAGACATGGTAATGCAGAACAGTCCTCCTAGTTCGGGGACATTGCGAAACAGCGTCTCAACCCCTTTGCGCAACCGTTCCAAGACATCTGGAACGCTGGTGCAGAGAGCGCTTCTAGCGGCATTCCGCGCATGCTCGCCACGCCAGTCGGGATGGTCTTCAAAGAATTCATCTGGAAGTGAACGCGGCTCGTTGAGATACAGCATGAGTTTGATTCCGCGTGCGGCCATGCGCTTGCACAGACGACGCAGATTCTCCGTGCGTTTCTCCCAGCCAGCGGAATATGCGGCGGTCTTTGGGTCATCATCCATCCAGGGGACGAGAGAATAGAGCACGGCCTGCATCCAGAGGGCGTTGATTCCAGCGGCGGCATACGCGTCAAGCATATTGTCTGGGAACGGATCAAGTGTTTCATCAATCAGCGGGTCACCATAAAGAGCCGAATACGAATAAAGCATCCGCAGGCCTGGTGCCGAATTGTCCGCAGGACCGTCCGCATGGATGGTCGTCAGAAAATCAAAGGGCCGCTCAACGGGATTTGGGAGATGATTTCGAAGTGTACTGCTGAATTCCCTGATTTCGGCAGTCATCGCTTTTTCCTCTTCACTCAACGCCCGAACCTTTGGTGCTTCGACAGTCGGTTTGAAATTGCCCATTTTCACCCACAGGAAATCGTCTTCACGAAGGATGAAAGAAAGGTAGTCATCCGTCCAGCCAAGCATGACAAGCAGTTGTTCGTATGTAACCAGATGCCAGTTGAGACGGATAATTGTCTGGTAGCCGCGCGTCAGCCAGACGTTGCACAGGGAATCATCGTGAGAAAGCCCCATCTCTTCGCCGATGCGGATGATGTCATCTGGCGTGGCTTCAAGCGCCTTTGCCAGACGTTCTACAGGAACCATCCCCCAATTCCGCCACACAACAGCCTGAAATGTCGTTGGAAAATGTTTGAACTCAAGCGCGGGCTTTGTCGCCCCCATCTCCAGTAATGATTCACTCATCGACAAAACTCCAAATTATTATAAACATACGCTAAGGAAAAAACTCTAGACAAGAGACAAATCCAACTCAGGGCGCAACCCAAGTTCGGTCCTTTTCAGCCAGCGGAACTCCTCAACTGGAAGTTCATCGGTAAATGTCTTGAACAATTCGTGATACCGTTCTCGGAATTTGAGGGAATTCCTTGCTATTGTCGCATTATATTGCTCCACCCCCCAGGACGCCGTTGTAATTCCTTCAAAATGATACATTTCGACGGTCGGAGTATAAGCGACTTCATAGCCTTTGAGACGTGCCCTGACGCACAAGTCCAAATCCTCGTACTGCACAGGATGAAAGAGTTCATCCAACATTCCGACACTGTCCCTCAAGTCCGTTCTCATCATCCAGCAAGCACTGATCAACGCCCATGTCGGCCAAAAGTCCTGATAACGCACGTCATCCCGTTCGGCACCACGGCCACGGAAGGCAATGCGGCCCAGGCGATTGATGCCAACTCCCGCACATTGAATCTTATGTGGCAGATATGGATATATCATCTTTGCGCCGACGACGCCAAGTTTAGGATGTTCCTTAAAGCACTGGATGAATCGCCCAAGCCAGTCACGGGTACAGACGACGGCATCATTGTCGATGAATACCGTATAGGTCGCAGACGCCTTTGCCCAGGCCTCGTTGCGCGCCAGGGAGCATCCTTTGTTCTCACTATTCCGCCAAGTGATAAACGACACACCCGCTTGGACAAACTTGGGCCTGAACTCCTCAATCAGTTCGGGCGTTGCGTCATCGGAGCAATTGTCAACAATGAAAAACTCTTGTGGCAACGTATCGGAAGACAATATGCCATTCAAAGCGTATCAAGTGAACTCCGCGCCATTATGCGCAAGCATGACAATGGAAACATCACATTTGCTTTTCATTGATAATGTCTTGCCTATTTTTCACGCGGTTTGATATAACGGCACTTCGGGAAAGCCGAACAACCAATGAAAGGACGGCCGCGCCCCATGCGCTGGACAAGCGGCGCACCACAGTCTGGACAACGTTCTTCCAACTGGACTGGCGGCTGAGCAGCCGTGCCAATGCCATCGGCTTTGGCGCGTTCCTCGTAATTCTTAATTTGGGAACTGTACTTCGCTAGCATCTTCTTCAACGCCGCAACCTGACGATCACTCAGACTGCCCTTTTGGCTGAATTGACGTTTCAGCGATTCAGCGAACTCCTGGTCGTCAAACACGCGCTTGCCTCCACGCCCGCTTGGAGCACGCCATTTCGTCACTTCATCGACCATTCCAAGAAGGTCACGCAATCTCGCCTGCTCCTCCTCGCTTGGAACTGCAGTCTGAGATGCTGGCTGCTGTTTGGCCGCGGCTTCCGCGACATCAACCGCAGGAGAAACCGCTGCAGTCTCTGCGGGCTCTGAGGCAACGTGTTCCGTACTCGGCGTCCCGCCGAGCGCAACGGCAAGATCCGCATAGCCGTCAATTTTCGCCGCATATTTGGCCGC
>JAGCTA010000209.1 GCA_017963875.1 Victivallales bacterium
ATGAAAACGTTGACATGCTGAAGGCTGGGATCATTGACCCGAAGAAGGTCGAGCGCTGCGCCTTGCAGAATGCTTCCTCCGTTGCTGGCCTCCTGCTGACGACTGAGTGCATGATCTGCGATCAGCCCGAAGAGAAGAAAGAACCCGCCATGCCCGCAGGTGGCATGGACGGCATGGGCGGCATGGGCGGCATGATGTAATTTCATCGCTCGTGACGCAATTGGGCAACTGTCATCTTGATGGTGGTTGCCCCGTCTCAAAAAATCCCCGTTGTCGCATGAAAATGCTTCAGCGGGGATTTTTCATTTTTATAACAGTGTCAAACAGTTATGGCATGAAGCCTTTGTTGTTTTCATTTTTGATGTTGCCGCAATGGAGGAATGCCGCCATGGGGGAGTCGGCGGATGTGAAGTGGTATCCAGCGTTGAGACGTGGAACGAATGGATAACTGTCGTCAGGCTGATATTCATTTCCCGTGACTTCCGCATTGGCGACTGACATCATTGAAACAAGCGGACGCTTGGCTGACAGAAAATGGTTGTTCCTGACTTTGATGCAGCCGTGATAATAGTAATCCTCTGTCAGAGAGGCGAGTTCTGGGAAAACAGCCAATGGTTCCTGCGTGGCACCAAACGCGGCGTATGTGCAATTGTCAAAATAGTTGTCTTCAATGACAGCATCTTCCACGGGGCCAGATTCATACCAGAAACTCCAGTCGCCAGAAATGAAGACGCCCGAGCCATAAGTGTGGAAACGGCATCCTGAAATATGAATACGTTTCATGCCAGACGCCAGCACCCCGCGCCCCAAAAGCGGCTTGCATTCGGTATTGACGACTTCCAGTTCGGCCATGGTTCCAAGAATCAATGCAGGGTCGCCTTGGATAAACGTTTCTGGCAGTTCTGCTTCATCAAAGTCAATCTTGATGAAGGATTTGTTGAGCGGTGTGACTCCAGTCAGTCTGATTTGAGCATACGGTTTGCCGCTTTTGCGGTTGAACAGCCTCATCACATCGCCGACGCGCACGTTGAATACTCCCTGTTGCTGGTAGTGCCCAGTTTCCAGATAGTACATTGTTCCGCCAGGAATTCTGCTTTTCAATTTTCGGAAAACGCCGTGGACGTTGATGGAATCGTCCAAAGTGCCAGACAACGTGCAGTTCTCAATGCGGATTTTGCCTCGGCAATCGGTGATGTGCAACGCATCATCGGAAACAGACGCCCGTCTCCCGCGTGGAGCGACCACCGCCCCTTCGATAATGCAGTTTTCACAGTTCTGGACAAGGAATCCCATGCCTGCGGCATGATGGAGAGTCACATTGCGGACGTGGACGTTTTCACATTGGTCAAAGACCATTCCTGGACAAAGCCGCAGTTCGTGTTTGACAAGAAAAGCATCGGTTCGGGCATCTGCGAAACGGTCCTCCAGTCCAATCAGGCCGTCTTTGAATTCAATGTTCTTGTTCAAAACAGTAATCGCCTTGGAATCGAATATGAGTTCTTCTTTTGCCCTGTCGTATGAGTAGAAAGTCAGTCTGCCGTTGAGATTGTCGTAGAAATCGCCCGTGAAGACGATTTTTCCATTGAGGACCTGATGTCTGCCAGAGAATTTGAACCATGCAATTCCGTTTTCACGTTTGACCAAATCAGCGTCAGAGACGAATGAATCCTCAAAGTCTACAGTCAGGCCGTCAACAGTGATATTTCGGCAGTTAAACGCAAATAATGGCGAGATCCTCCCGTGGAAAATCAACAACGCATCTGGACCTCGGACTGTGAAATTGTCAAGGCCATCCAGAAACATGGCGATGGTTTTGACACCTTCGTCATTGTTGGAGATATGGCAGTATCTGCCAGTACAGCCTTCAGTATAAAAGTGGTATTCTCCAGGGGGGAAGAAAAGTTCCCTATCGCTCTTTGCCGCAGCCGTTACTGCTGGAATCAATGCCGTTGAAGTGTTGTCTCCTTGTAGAAAATCTGCAATGCTAGTCATAATGGGTAAAATCCACAAATATTAATGTCTGATATGAACTGAATTTGAAAAGGAGCAGGACAGACTCTAAATTAGAAAGCATCTGTACAATCGGATTTGCATGCTGTCCGATTTCTCGAACCATGCTTTACTCTACAATGTTTTCTGAGCATTTCCAGTCGCTATGTTTCATATAGGAGACGAGGGATGAATCAATTGAAGGATAGTTTTCTTGTCACATTATGTCTGTTCCTATTGTTTTTCGTTATGGGGCTGAATGCGCAGACTTGGCGTCGCTATTCGCCTCTGGAGGCTGAGAATCTGCAAAAGTTCAGGCAGTGTCTTGAAAAGGACAAGGAGTTGAAAGATGCGTATGAACGATACCAGAATGCCGTCAAGAAACAGAAGGATTTGCTTGCTGAGGATGCGGTCTATCAAGGGCTTCTTCGGCAACGTAAAGACGCAGAAGAGACCTTAAGGAAGTTGCAGGCAGATGATAGGGGCGGCAACGAGGTATCGCATCAATACAAGTTGCTTGGTACGCTCAAAAGGAAGATAAGGGAATGCATCAATGAAAATATGGATTTTAAGACGCTTGAAAAGGAAATAACCGAAGCACGTCAGGATCTTCGTGTGCAATTGGCGAAGAATGAAATCTCTCTGTATTATTTCAGTCCGACATTTGAAGAAATCTGTGGAGATGTGGATGTGGATTTCATGGAAGAAATGCAAGATGATTACGAACTAGGTGAAGGCAATCCATTCAAGGACGCATTTGCTGATTTATCCAAGGCTCTGTTCGAGAAGGATTTTGCTAAAGAAGCCTCAACGGAGATTACCAGGGCTCTTGTCAAAGAGTTTCCAAAATCTTCCCCAGAATCCATTGGAAAATGTGTCGGGTTCTTTTATGATCCAGATGGCTTCATTGCTTTGGATGAGAAAAACATCGACAAGGAACGGGAAGATGTTTTCGATGAATGTGTCCGCATTCTTTCATGGATGCGGATGCTCAAGCACGATGACAAGGCTGGTTGGGAGGCTGTCCAGAGTGCTCGCAAGGCAGTATATCATCGTATTGAAGGTGGTTCGATTTTTCGTTTCATCTGGGCTTATCAATGGTCTAGGCAGAATCGTCCGCAGGAATGGCTGGATGATTTCGCCCAGTGGATTTCAGACCATCCCGAGCAGTCTGGTCTGATGAAGTATGTTCATGAATTGCTGGAGTATAGGCATATTGGAAAAGAAAAAAACGACAAGACTCAGATGCAACTGTTGGAAGAGCATCTGAACCTGATGACGGAAAAACTGAAGGATCCGTGGATATTGCATGTCGCACGCTCCATCAACGCCTGGTCCCGAGCCTGGAATGCTCGTGGTGGAGGCTATGCAAATACAGTCTCTGAGAAAGGGTGGAAAATCTGGGGGATTGAAAAGAAAAAGGCGATTCAGGAAGCCCAGATAGCCATTCGCCTTCACCCAGACTGGTCTGCTGGATACATAGGAATCCTTGAGGATTTTCAAGGGAACCATATTGAGGATTTCTTACAACTGATGCGCTATCGCCCCGATTTTACAGAGGCATACACTAAGTTGATTTGGGGCCTCCTTCCACGATGGGGCGGCTCCCATGCCGAAATCGTTGCGTTGGCACGGACGTGCATGGAGACGAAACGGTACGACACTGCACTGCCGTCCATTGGCTTCAATCTTTTGGGGCTTGTCGCATGGGACACGGTTCCGTGGGCACAATGGAGCCGCGTCTATCGGCAGAAGTGGCTTGAGCCGCTGGCTGTCGAACTGTTTGATGCTCGGATCAAGCAGAACCAATGGCTGCGCCGTGATTCACGGCTGGACAAGGCGTTGTATTTCATAGCAATCGGCAAATATGGCGAAGCAGCCATGTTGGTCAAGGCGATTGAGGCAGACAATGACGGCAAGGAGGTCGTGTTTCCATCGTGGAACGGCCGTTACATTGGCAATTGGTATGCCAAAGTTCCTGCTTGGGAAGATGCGTTGACTCATCTTCGGTTGATGACAGGAGAATATGCTACTCAATTGATTGAAATTGAAAATCTTTCAATGGACAATAGACGATGCTTGGAGGCAATTGCGCGTCTTGCGGAGTTCATCAAAACGCATCAAGCGTTGAATGAAAAGGAGAAGGAATTTCTGATTGACCTTCGTGCACGCTGGCAGATGCCTGATGTTTCGCCAATTAGTTATTGGGGGGACAAGGTGGTGGGAGGTGCCTTTAAACCTGCATTTAATAACGGTTACACGAAGGTCATCAGGGAAATGATGGAGGCTGGTATAGACTACAGAAAATTTGAGAGTTTTCCAGGAGAAATGGCACTTTTGGTAGCCATGCGTGGCTCTGATCCCACCATGCTTGACTTACTGAAGGAAATGGGAGATCCATTAGACTCTCCAGAAAAAGACCCTAAATTTCAAGGCGACCAGCCCATTCACATGGCGGTGATGACATCCAACATCCCAATGCTGAAGAAGTTGCTTGAACTGGGGATTTCTCCCGAATCAAGGAATAGCCATAACCATACTCCGATGCACTTCTGTGCACAGCATGGCAGCGTGGAAGGAATTAGTATCCTGCTGGCGGCGGGTGCGTCTCCCGATGTGCAGGATGGCGATGGTGATACGCCGCTGATGTTTGTTCCGCAGACGCAGGTCTCGCCGCAGTGTCTTCGGTTGCTCGCACAGGCCTCAAAGAATGTCAACATTGGAAACGGAGCGGGAATGACTGCGCTCCATTATGCCGCAAAATGCGGCAATTCCCCTGAATATATCAAAATCTTGCTGGCGGCGGGCGCGGATCCGCAGGCAAGGACTCCTGGTGGTAAGACTCCGTATGATTTGGCGATGTCACGCCATCGAGATGACCTTGCGGCCCTGCTTCCCAAGCCAGATCCAAAGGGTGGAAAGGTCTATCAGACGAATGCTCCTGCGCCTGCCAGAAAGGTTAGCCATGCCGCTGCCACCAGAAACGACGATTGGTTGTCGATGGTAGCGACGTTCATCTCCATGCCTGAAGTCTATGGTATTATGGTGTGCATCGGGCTGGGAGGAATTGTCTGGTTTGTTGTGAGAAAGCGTAAGAGGGTATCAAGGGGGTAACGACCTCGACCCTGCCCTCTTATGAAATAGAGCATTTGATTAAGGCATTTTGTGGATGTGTCAGAAATAGTGTATAACAAGGAGATGTGCAACCATGCAGACTCAGGAGACCAGTGGCGGTTGGCTTAAATATGAGGGCAATCCCGTGTTGGGAAATGCGGAGATGGGCACATGTTTTGATGTCAATGTGGATAAGTTTGAGGGGAAATTCAGGATGTATTTCTCATGGCGTCCAAAGAAGTCTTTGGCGGTCTGCCATGGCATGGATGGAATCCATTGGAGCGAGCCTGAAATTATTCTGACTCCCGATGATACCAGCGGATGGGAGGATGATGTGAACCGCAATTGCGTTCTGAAGATAAACGGTGTCTATCATTTGTGGTTTACAGGACAGGCGCGCGGTTTCAGCAGAATTGGTTATGCGACAAGCACAGATGGTTTGCATTTTGAAAGAAAAAGCCGAATGCCTATTTTGATACCTGAATTTCCATGGGAGAAAGCCTCGGTGATGAATCCATATGTACTTTTTGACGAAGAACGAGGCGTTTTTCGAATGTGGTATGCTGCAGGAGAAACGTATGAACCTAACGCCATCGGCTATGCAGAAAGCACGGATGGAATGGCTTGGAAGAAGTCCCCCGTGAATCCTATTTTTGTTAAAGGGCATAACTTCTATGACAAGGATCGTATTGGCGCCTGTGAAGTGAAAAAACTCCCAGATGGACGTTTCGTCATGTTCTACATCGGCTATGAGGACATCAATACTGCATGTATCTGCACGGCTGTTTCGAATGACGGCATTATCGGCTGGCGTCGGCTGGAGTCAAACCCAATCATTGCTCCAGTGCCTGGGAAATGGGATGGCGATGCCTGCTACAAGCCTTCTGTCTATCGTGATGTCGAGAATGACCGCTGGATGCTTTGGTACAACGGACGTCTGAAAATGCATGAATATATCGGTCTGGCCGTTCACCAGGGACTTGAACTGGAATGAAGTCTGGAACGGCTATCAATTATTGATGCGATGCTATGGTCATGATTAGACAAGGTGAAAACAATGGAATTCAGGAGAATCTTCGATACCATTCCAGAAAAATTTGATAAGTACCGTGTCCGTTACAGCCAAGAACTTTTTTCGCAATTTATTGAAATGGCGCATATAACGGCAGATTCCACCGTCTTGGAATTGGGACCTGGCACAGGACAGGCCACAGATCCGATCCTTAATACGGGTTGCGACTACAATGCCATTGAAATTGGCGATAACTTCTGCGGCGTCCTTCAACGCAAATATGGTTCCTGCAAAAACTTCACATTGATTCATGATGATTTCATCACCCATGATTTCGGGGGACAGCGCTTCGACGTCATCTATTCGGCCGCCACCATCCAATGGATTCCTGAAGACGTGGCTTTCTCCAAGACGTTTGCGTTGCTCAAGCCAGGCGGCATGTTGGTCATGATGAAACTGCAGGGCGATTACAAGACACCCAATGAGGCGCTCTATCGCCGCATCCAGCAGGTTTATGACACATGGTACAAGCCTGATATACCGTATGCCTGCAAATTCACCTATGAGAATGCGTTGAACTACGGATATGTCGATTTTAGACGGCAGGACTTCCATGGGCGACGTGTCCTGACAACGGACGACTACATCAACTATTGCGGAACACACAGCGACCATCTTACGATTCCAGAACCGTACAAGACCAATTTCTTCACTGCTCTGCGGAAAACGGTGGATGAGTTCGGAGGAACGGTGGTTTTCAACGACACGTATGTCTTGATGACCGTTCGCAGGCCGCTTTAGCATTTGTTGGTGGTAGAGCAGTTTTTCTGCCTTCAGATGCGTATTATAGTGCACTCAATCATAGTTGATAGTGCTCGTCGAAGGAATAGGAGGCCAGGGGCGCGGAGACTAGGCGGTCGTCCAATATCTTCTTCAGTAGGAAGCCATCCAATGGCAGTCTTGGCCCCAGGAATTTGAGAGCCTCGCATTGCCTAACTCCGCAGGCGTGGCCCCAATAGGCGGCCTTGTCGTGAAAGTTGCGCCGCCAACTATCGACAATGTCAGTCCCACAAGTCGGCAGAAAACATTCTATCGCTTTGTCGGCGATCGCCATCGTCTCGTCATCCGCCTTCACAAACATATCGGGAATAAAATGATAGGCCTGCGAGACCCCTGTCTGGAACGCATAGACCTCCTTGACGCCTGTGAAACCCTCATGACAGTTCGGCGAGATGTTCGTGGCCGTGCCAAGAATGTGTCGTGTGACATGGGCAACCAGCCGATGATCCGCATGGCTGTCCAGCGGCCAGTGCATCAAAACGATGTCAGGACGGTTCTCCAGCAGGAACTCGGCCATGCGGTCCATGATTTCCGCCTGATATCGGTCCGCTTGCGCGACGGGATAGTCCCAGATGACTTTCTCGCAACCAAGAACAGCCGCCGCGCGGGTGGCGTCATCAATCGTCCGCTCGCGTCCATTGAGACCGAGATTTCGGATGAATGTCCAGTTCCATCCGCCAATGGGGTTGAGGATGGTGACCTTGCTACCTGCCTTGACCAATGCTGTCGCAATGTTTGGGCACTCGACCTCAATTTCCTCGTGGTGGGCGCCAACGATTAATACTTTGAAAGGAGTTGTTTCCATTCTTGTTTCCTATCAGGCTGTTTTTCAATTGACGCTTGGGTTCATCTACTGTCAACTCCTTGCATGAACAACGACCATCCACCCAATAGCCAAAATGTCTTATTTCTTCTTCCAGACGCTGAGAACTTCGCCCGTGTACTGGATGTGGACGTGACCGCCCTTGTTCATGTCGTTATATGGCTTGGGGACGAACTCCGTTGGGACTGGCTGGCGCATGACCTTGCGGCAGACGACGACCTTCTCCGCCTCCAGATAGGTGACGCCGCCATCTGGCGTCTCGACAGGCGTGAAGCCAGAGGTCTTCTCCTTGTCCGTGTCCCGTCCCGATGTGCCGCCGAAGACGCGTACAATAGTCTGGCGGTGTTCGTTGCCATACCATGAGAGTGTGAAGATAGGAGACGCTTCGAAGTAGGCGTGGCTAAAGCGGGTCTCGTGGATATAGACGATGGCAACGGGTTTTGACCACAGGACGCCGCATGCACCCCATCCCAACGTCAGCGAGTTGTAGTGTTCCTTGTCTCCTGCAGTGCCGAGATAGACGCGGGGAGCGAAAAGAGCCCCTGTCTCTTTGTTTGTCGGGACTTTCTCGAAGTGTTTGTAGAACTCCTCTACGGGAAGCGGTTGCTGCCTTGGCTTCTGTGGAATCTCTGCTGCCGTGAGGCTGACGGCCAGAATGAGGGCGGTGAGTGCAACGAGATGAATGGCGTGTTTCATACTGCTTTCCTTGTTGTTTTGCAATGTTATGATTTTGAAGATGTCTTTGGTAGATGATTTTTGTATTAGTATAAGCCAATTCGACATCAAGTCAATTCTCATGAATCAGTGAAGACCCGCCTGAAGGTCGATTTCGTTGTCGAGTTTCGGTTAGGTATGTCATATATGAGTACTCAACTCTTCTGGAAATCACCTCGCCATTCGGCATTCCTGATTTCCTTTCTGTGGAATAGGGCGGTTTGATTGTAAAATCAAAAAGATAAAGTATAGTTCTTAATTATGGAAGGTTTGTGTAGTGTGCGAAGATTTGTTGGGTATATGAGGCTCGTGAAAAGAGTGAAAGACAACGTGATGATGAATGTAGGCAAACACTTTTTCTAGCATTGCAATACGCAATAGGAAAGAACCACAATGAAGACGAGAAAAGACTACGACAAGTTTTTGGAAGAGGTTAGGAAGACGACAGGCATTGACGCATTGACGCCCGATGAGACTGGTCTTGTGTCTGTTCGCGTCCAGGACGAGTTCAACGTGAATTTGCAGTTCGTTGAAGCAACAGGCAGGATTCTGTGTTTCATCGAGGTCGCGGAATTGCCGAAGGACGCAGGACGTGAAGTCTATCGCGAACTGCTTGCCGCAGGGCTTTTTGGCAAAGAGACGGCTGGGGGTTACTTTGCACTGGAGCCAAATACGGAAATAGTCGTTTACAATTATTTCTTCGATCTGGAAACGGCGGAACTGGATGTCGATGACTTCGTGGCCGTCTTGGAAAAGATACTTCAACTGTGCGATCTATGGTCAGAACGGCTGAAGGACGTTCTGACGGTAAATGACGATTTAAGCGACATTCAGCTAGACACGCAAATCAAATTCCATCCATGAGGCCAACATGCCACTGACTATTGAATCCTTTGGAAGCATCGCGGACACCGCTTGGTTTTCATCTCGTGACATTATTGTACAGGGGCAGGGGGAGAAGGCGACGGCACGCCTTGGAAATTTCTTCTTTTCTCAGGGCAGCGAGGCTAATGACGAGACGATGGCCGCCTTCAGGTCCGCACTTGAGGAGAAGTATGGTGTCTTTGGCACAAATGCGTTTGACACTGTTGTTGGCTCCAGGGCGCAATTGCACAAGTCGCTCAGGGTTTCTGATGTCAAGGCCACGCTTTCACGGCTTGAGACGGTCAAAATGAATCACTTCATTGGCGAATTGTCACGCCAGTTGGATACTAGCCCGAAATTCCGCGAACTGCCAGATGAACTGCGAAAACTGGTCCGTACCGCCATCAGTGCCAGTCCAACAAGCAGTTCTCTTAACGAATGTGTGACTCCTGCGGACATCGCTCGCATGGCGTCTGCAAGGATCGACGAAGCCATCCAGAACGCAAAGGATTTTGTGGCTGAAAAGAAGAGATTCAATCCTGACTATAAGGTGTCGGTCGATGCCAAGCCTCTCGAGGGGCATCAAATGACGGAAATGGAGGCAAAGAGTAATGAGCCGACGGGACTTCGAAACCTCAAGACTGTTTTCAAGAAAGGCACCACATCAATCGAAGACCAAATCAAGAAAGGTACGTTGGGTTCGGGTATGCGAATCAACCGCTCGGCTACGCATCCAGTTCTGCTGGAAAAACTTAAGACAAATGGCGTCGAGCCAGGCTTCATATATCGCAACGACTGGTCAACGGACGATACGCGTGGCTATATGGCGAATATCCACTCGCCTGAAAGCAAGAAGGCACTTAATGAACTCAAAGAGTGCAATTCTGCTTTTGCGGAAAAGTGTGCAGGCAAGGATGTACGGACGCAGATTCTGCTTGCAGGACGAGCACACCCCGCCGCGATGGCTGCTGCTTCAGAACTGGTCATCGAAAGGGCGTTGGGAGCACCGAACGCCGATGACACGGAGGAAATCCGCGCTTTACGCAAAGCATTGACGGAAAAACTGCCGCAGGATGTGAAAGCACGACTCTCAACCGGAGTTTCAAGTCCAGACAATCAAAACATGCTTGCTTCGCTGAAAAAGGATTTCTTCGTTGAAATCCGCAACGCCGTGATGAATGTCCGGCCAGAAAACGCAGATGGCACGACAAATGCCCTATATGAAGCATCCTCTGTTTTCAAGCATTTCTCCGACAGGGGAATTGTGAAGCTCGACTACAATGAAGGCTCCAAGTTCTGGAAAGGCGACAGTGCCCATGCAGGCACCTTCATGCGTCCTGAACGCATCATTGTGGGGCGCAAAATGGGCCAGTTATATCGTTTTCAGACACGGACGACAGCTGACAGCGCATCTGCAGGAGCGGTCACTGAGGCCCTTGCAAACGACCTGACGCGCATAGCGGGAGTGCCTTCTCAGGAACTTGAAATCGTCAGAGGGCAGTATTCCGACGGCCATCCCAAACTCATGCTTTCAGCAAAATTCGCGACTGGCTACAAGGACATGGAGGCAGGCATGCTCAAGGACGGACGCATTGTTCCGCCAAAAGATGCAGAACCAGGCCTTGAAATGGAGTCGTTGGGCAAATACAAGGCATTCTTCCTTGTCACGGCAGACCGCGACGGCGTTGGCTCGCGCGGGCAGAACAAGGGCTTCATCAACGGAAAGTTCTTCGCAATTGACCCAGGTCACTCCCTTGAGGGCAACGGAAAGTACCTTGACGTGGCCGATGACCTGTCATTCAAGGACACATACGGAAGAAGCACAAAGCCACGCTTCAAGAATTTCTCTGTGTTCGACGACGATACGCGCTTCGCAAAGTTCTCAGGCATTCTAGATTTGCGTGAGAAAGTCAGGTCTGGCGCATTCGACAAGCTCTTCGATGACTACAAGGCGGCGTTCAACCCTAAAGAACCAGGCATCGCGCCAGAAGAAAAGACCCTAAGGGAAAAGATTTTCGCCGACATAAACAAAAAACAGACCGAGTTCAATGAGTCGCTTGCCAAGCTTATGAGGGTGGGCGGGATGCAATTGGAACTCTATGACGCGCTTGAAGGTTCGTCTCAGGCAGTGAAGCAGGGCGCGATAGAGAACCTTGCCAACCTCGAAAAACTTTTCTCGCCGACGACATGGGTCAGCAAAAATGGCCAGGTGACACTGAAGCATTTGGAGGTCATCCCTGAATCTCGTGTCAAATGGAGCGCGGGAATGGAGGGGACCAATATTGTTTATCATTGCGACAGACGTCTCGATATGAAGACCAAGGCTACGCTTGATGCGTTAGCAAAGGCCGGCGGAGCAAGACTCGACACAGACGCGATGGGAGTTACGCGGCTCGTTGTTCCGAAGGAAAACGCCGAGAAGTTCTTCGCAACATTTACAGAGGATAAGGTTCAGCAACTTACGCATCCTGAAGAATATAAGGCAAGGCAGGAAGGTGGCGATGCGCTCAAGGCTGCAAAGACATACCGTCCCGCCATGCCATCGCCTAAGGGGTCGGAAACAGGAAAAACATTGGATTCGTCACAACTTCCAGAGGAACTTGACGTGCCCGTTGACGGGGTGGTTGTGAAACTTCCAAAACAACATTTCGAGGACATGGCGACGACAAAATCGGACAGGCCGCGCCCAGGCAGCATCGGCGAACTTCGCGCTATGATGGTGGCCAGAATTAACCGCGGAAACGAAATCCTCCGTGCGGTTCTCTCTGGCAACGTATCACGTTTCGAGGCGACAACGGAAAACGCAGCCGCTCTCACCATTGCACTGCATGTCGCGGCACTGAAGAAAGGCGAGTTCATGTATCGCGGCTCATTCTCTGTCGCAGACCCCTATGGCTACATTGCCCGCTGGCTTGATTCAAACCCTGAAATCTACCAGCGTACCTCTACCCATGCGCTGCCCTATCAGGAGATGCGTGTGGACGGACACCTAAACATGCCGCGCGGCCTTGATGTCCCGACTGGCATGGGAGGTCTTTTCAATGGGATGCGCACATTCCATTACTTCTCGCTTCCAGATACGGATCATCTCTCGGACACAGGAGGCTCTGGCCCCAAGCGCCGCATCTTCATCAAGTGCGAGACGTACGGCATCTTCTGCTCGACAGCGCATTTTCATCCCTTCAAGAAAGCGGACGCACGCTCAGAGGGCATGCAGACGCGGAGCTATCGATTCGGCGATGTCATCGAATCAATCCAGCATGGTGCATCGCTTTTCGTCTCAAAATTCACATCCAAGACCGCTCATGGCATCCGCAAGGAGAACCTTCCGCCAGACCTCTCGACGGCTATCTACGATGCGGCTGGAGCACTACGGAGCGCAGGCTTCGATCACGTTGCAGACCGTGTGCTCGATGGTGTTTTTGACGGCGGCGGCGTGAAGATGTTCCTAGATAAACTTGATAAGGAAATCAAGGCTCTTTCCGATGATGATGGTTTGCGCGCAATGGAAGCCGTTGGGAAACATCTTGATGCGATGAACGAGGTAATTAGCGACCTCAATGGCAGGATCGAAAACCGTATGGGCAATGAGATCATGCTTGAAATCAAGGATTTATTTCCTTAACTAACCTGTGTCCCAAGGAACAACACCCATGGATTTCACTGAACTCGTTTCCGACTTTGCCAAGCGCCACGATGTGGAGGGGCTTGCCGCCATGGACGGCAAGGCCTACCTCGATATCGATGGTATCACCGTCACACTCGTTGAGGATAGCGGATACCTCATTGCCACCGCAGAAATTGGCGACCCGCCACCAGAGGGACGAAATAATTTCGCTGAAATCCTGCTGGAGGCGAACCTCGAATCCGCCGCATATTTCGCAAAAACGCGTGAAAGCGGCAAATATGTTCTCGTCCACCGTATCGCGTTGATGGACATGGACTCAGATTCATTTGATGCGGTTCTAGAAGCCCTTCTCAACTCTGCAGAAACTTGGCGCGACCTTCTCGAAGACTACCGTCCCGTCGCCGCTCAATCAGCCGATGAGGACGCGGAATCACCCGCCTTCGCTACTGGCGGCTTCATGCCGGTCGAGTCGTGTTTTGGGGTGTAACTTTTTGGCGCAATGTGTG
>JAGCTA010000210.1 GCA_017963875.1 Victivallales bacterium
CTCGATGGCCGTCTCGTAGTCGTATTCCCTTTCGCGGGAGAGTTTGACTAGGAACTCGGGCGTTCCCGTGGAATCCCAATAGTTGGAGAACTTGTAGCCTTTGGAGAAGAAATTGACAAGCGAGACGGGATTGCAGACATGCGTGTCGGCATCGGAGAAGCGGTAGCCGTCATACCACTTGAGAAGCGTCTGCATCATTTCTTCCTCCGAGACGCCGTTTGCCTTTGCCGCCAGCGGAATGCGGTCGGCGAAGTAATCGCGGATTTCCGCTTCGGTGAATCCGAGCATCTCCGCGTAGTCAGGCTCCAGCGTGATGTCCGTCAGGTTGTTCAGTTCGGAGAAGAGCGAGACATGCGCGAACTTGCTGACGCCTGTGATGAACGCGAAGCGCACGATGTCCTCGTATGTCTTGATGACGCTGTAGAAGCCCTTGAGAACAGTTAGGATACTTGACACTTCGGGGTTGTCGATGTTGCCGAGGATAGGCTTGTCATATTCGTCCACAAGTATCACGACCTGCCCTGTTTTTGACAATGCCGCAACATCAGAGATGAGATTCTCGAACCTGACGGAGGCACCTTCCTCCCTGAGCATAAGCCTCAGGCTCTCGGCCTCTTTTGCCAGCAGGTGGTTGAGATACGCCTCCAGTTTCTCTGCGGTCTTGACATTGCAGGCTCCGAAATCCAGATGGATGATCGGATACTCCTGCCAGTCGTAGTCCTTCGTGTCGATGGCGAGCCCCCTGAAGAGTTCGCGCCTGCCTTGGAAGAGCGCCTTCAGCGTCGAGACGAACAGCGACTTTCCAAAACGCCGCGGACGAGCAAGGAAGAACTCCGTATCGCCAGAATCCAACAGACGCCACACATACTCCGTCTTGTCGATGTAGAGCCTGTCATTGGCGATGAGTTTTTCAAAACTTGCCGTATTGAGATTGATTTTCTTCATGCTTTCCCCGCATGGCGATGGATATTCGCGTGCCTGATTCTTCTTTCAATATACGGCAGATTTGCTTTTAGTCAATTTGGACCGACGGTTTTCGGCAGGCTTTCACGGCAATTACCTGCGGAGGTTAACGGATGGCCCGTCATCCATTACGGTGAACTTTTTCACGCTTCAGTACACTAAAGCGCAGCGCATAAATCACAGCCGCCAACGGGTGCCCATGATGGAGCATTTCTGGTCGGGCTTGAAAAGTTGATAATAGATGGTGAGAATCGAACCGTCGTCAAGTTCGACGGAGGCGGGATAACCGAGGTCTGGGGAAGGCCCGTCATCGCGCAGGATGATGTCGTCGCCCCAAGTATAACCGTTGTCGGTGGAGACCTTGGCGCGTTGTCCACGCGGTTCGGATCTGTATCCGAAAGCACAGATGATGGCTCCCGATGAATGCCTGAGAAAATGCGGCGGCACGCCGTTGATTCCACAGTCCACCAGAGGAGACCATGTTCGACCGCCGTCTGTGGAGCGCGTGAGGCACGTCTTGTATGGATATTGGTAACGGACCGCGCCGAGGAGTTCGCCGTTGTCCAGTTCGACGACGTGTGGTTCGAAGTAGATGCCATCATAATCTGGCTTGACTGTGTCGGGGAACTTCACATGGTTGAGCAATCGTCCGGACTGTTCAATAAAATCGCCTCCGCACTCGGGTGTCGCGGTGCCAGGCACACTGCCCAACTGAATCCAACTGTTTCCTTCATCGGTTGAACGATAGGCGACGACGGGAAGTCCCTCACCGCGGCACGTTTTCTCTTCTGCAGTCGGGACGCGCCATAGTTTTCCGAGGTAGAGCCATGAACTATCCTTCAGGACAATGAAACCGTGGGGAGTCGTGACGGGAACACGTTTGACAGGCCCCCAATACTCTCCGTCAAGGCTGACGCGCAGAAACGAGCCGAGATTCTGTCTGACCGTGTCGTCGTCCATTGCTTCAAGTATGGCACCACCGTCGGCGTGGTCTTCGTCCCATTTCCCCGTATAGGCGTCCTTGAACTTCTGCCAAATGCGCAGCGAGTCCGAGTTGAACCATGTGAGGGCGAGCCGCTGGCCGCCGAGGGAGACGATACCTGCGTCACGGTCATCCAACGGCGTGTTGTTGACGACGACAGGTTCGGTCCAGGTTTCGCCATTGTCGCTGCTTTTTATAATGACCGAACGTCCCCATGGGCAGCAGTGAGCAAATCTCAGGCCCGATGCGGCGACGACAAGCGTACCGTCAGCCTGCTTCGCGATGCTTGGCCATGCAAAATAGCCGAACCGCTCGTAGGGACGACTGCAGACGGTGATGTGCTTGATGATTTGCATGAGGAATCACTATATCCACAGCGGGAAACGCCAGATGCTTTTTCCCGCGTATCCCGCCTCTCGTATGTTCTGCTCACGGCTGACTCTGCGTAAACTTCTGGCACTCGGGATACGGCGGAACAAAACCGTGCGTCGAGCCCTGGACCCAGTGGATCTCCTTCGGGGCCTTTATATTATTATAAAGAATGGCGACGCCTGACGGCGGGCAGCAATAATCACCAAGACCCGCGCGCGTGATATTGACTTTGCATGTGCGGGGAATGCGCTTGGCGATGTTAATCGGGTCATAATATGCGAGAGCAGGCGTCCCGACGATCCGCCAGCCGCCGTGGATACGCCCGAAAGATTCCTTCCCCTGCATGTCACAGCACCACGGGATGCTCGGATAGGCCTCTGTCACCTTCGGTTCAAGGCCTGCGGCCCAAACCGTCTGGAGGCCCCCCTGACTGCCACCGCTCGCGATCAGGTTCTTGCCATCCCATTCGGGAAGCGACATCACGAACTGCAACGAGCGCATAATGCGCAACGTCATACCGAAGAAATAGGTTGTCTCGCGATTCTGGTTGCGCTTCGGTGAGAAGCCATAAGAGCAGCCGTCCTCACGGATGGAACCGAAGAAGGCATCCTGATAGGCCTTGTCCTTGCCCAATTCATAGCCATGAGCGTTGACGAAGAACTGGATTTTGTCCTTCGAACCGCTCGTGGGAGGCGTCTGGTAATGCAGGCCATAGCCATAATAGACACAATGGGCGGGCAGCGATTTCGGCTTTGCGCCCGCAGGAATCGTCATGTACCCCGTCACAGGGCGCGGGCCAGCGCACGGGACGGAAACCGCGTAGATTTTCACCGCTGCATCCTTGGAGGGACACTCGGTCATCATGGCCTTGCCCTCGAACGGCACCGCCGCCAAACGCTCGCGCTGCTGCTTCCAAAACTCATCGAAATCCTCTGGTTC
Source organism: Victivallales bacterium (assembly GCA_017963875.1). The sequence continues at coordinate 3,257 of JAGCTA010000210.1, forward strand.
GGGAGCGCCCTGAAGTTTCTCGATCTCCGCCCCTGCGCCGCCGTCGAAGAAGACACGTTTGGAGTCCCCCCCGCCAGTCGTCTTGGTCAGCGGCTTGCCATCCGCGTCCTTGCCGATGGCAAGCAGACGGACAAAGCCAGGCTTGTCCAATTTGGTCTTCACGACGAGTTTGCCATCGGCGACCTGGTGGCGGCCATTTTTCTTCTGACCATCATCGCCCGTCAGCGTCCAGTCAAAGTAATAGCCTTTGTCAGGAGTCTGCCCCGCAAAATCCATCCAAAGCGTGAAGGTGATTTCCTCTCCGACCTTGTAGAGCGGCTGCGGCTTGTCGGTGACGCCTTTGAGGAAAACTTTGTTCAAGTCCAGCGCCGCAGGTGCGGCGGCCTTTTCGGCCACTTGTGCCATGAGTGGAACCGCCAGGGCCACGAGAGATGCGCAAATCCATGTTTTCAGTTTCATGTTACAGTTCCTTGTTTAATTTTGCAAGCATTATACGATAGTTATTCCACGACAAATTGCCACAGTCCGTGGATATTGCAGTATTCACGTATGACCATCCCCTTCTGGAGCGGCACATAGAACTCCGCCACTGGTGCCTCGCCTGGCTTCAGGTATTTGCGGTTCACGTACGCTCCATTGATGACCTCAATCCACTCAATATGATGCTCTTCGGTCATGGGATGCGCCATCTCCTTGCCGACGGAGACTTTCATTCCACTTCCGTTTGCCTCTGGATATGGCACGTGCTTCTCGAATTTGAACTCCGCCGTTTGAGGTTCCATCTTCTTCATCTCTTTGCCGCAACAGTTCAGCGGGCAGTCGCAGCCCGACGTAACCTCAATGACCAATCCGCACTCGGAACACTTGTAGATTTCAAGCCGTTTCATGTTGATTCTCCCATTAGATATTTCATGTGTTTGTGACAGTACCACGCTGTCTTCTATCTTGGAACAGAGTGTTCAGTTTAATTACCTTCCTTCATGGGGAATAGAGCCTTTATTTTCCCTTTTTATCCGATGGAACGACAAAGACTGGCTTCCATATTCCGCACAATCCGATTCGCTTGTCAACACGCACCACCAGGAAATTTCCTTTTTCCCGAAGCAACTGTTCTGGAATCGGTACGGTGAAGGATGCACGCCAGGAATTCGGGTCACCGTTAAACGGATAGGGGCGAAAATGAATCTGCCGTCCATTGAGATACATGGTCGCCGTCCCATCCACCGCGCCAAATACCAGTTCATGCGGCAGAGCGGGGTTCTTGAGGTCGAATTCTACTCGATACCAGCCAACGCCCTTGTAATCGCATCCATTTTCCTCCTTCCACTTCATTCCGTATGGCTGCTTTTCCCAGTGGCTGTCGGTGCCGATTTGGGCTGCGTCTCTCCATTCCGTTTCGGAGGCCTGCCAATTATCCTTCAGGCCAATTTCGGAGGGGTCGAAACGGATTCTCCAGCCATCGAGTTGGGTGGCGTTCCTTGAATGGAGCCGAAGAATGTCCCTTGCGGGCCAGTGACGGCTTTCCAGGTATTGCAGATACCCGATGTTCATTCCATTCAGGCTCTCGACCGACGCACGGAACTTGTCCAGGTTCTCGACTGCCTTGACGAAGGGCGCGATGTCACCACCTGCCTGGTATTTGCGGAATTCAG
>JAGCTA010000211.1 GCA_017963875.1 Victivallales bacterium
CCTCCTGTCGTACCAAGTATTGATGTAACCATTTGCCACGAGATATCGGCGGTTCTGCGCCCGCCGTTCATCCGTCAATATCCCCTTGTAGTCACAGCATTTAAGTATTTCCAATGGCGTCAGATCCTTGTCTGTCACCTTTGCATCAAGGCTGCACATTTCCAACATGGGAATGTCGGCGATGAAGCGGATGTCTACCAATGGCTTGCTTCCGTGGCGTCGAATGAACAATCTGACCAGCGGTAAAGAACACAACGGAGTGAAATCATTGAGAGAGTTACAGGTATCAATACGCAATTCTTCCAGAGGAAGCCCACGCAGGCCGTCAAGATTCGTCAACTTGGACAAGCCATATAGGTGCAATTTCCTTAAAGAGGGAAGTCTTGAAAGGAAGGCAAGGTCTGTGATTGTACCATCTTCAATATCCAGTTCATACAACATGTCGTTGAACTCCAGTTTTTCAGCCGCCTTGGCAGACAGACTGCGAAGACATAATTGCCGAACGCCCTTCGGTAGCAGGCATTCGGCCTTGCACGTCAGGTTCGTCACTCTGTTCAAATGTCCAATGGTTGACAAATCCACTTGAAGCATTCCACGTTTGCACCAACTTGCGACCGTCACCTCTTCTAGCCGTTGGGCGACTATCCTGACTGCTCCTGAAGTCAGTGCATTGATGGATAAATGCCGTAAATTGGGAAAATTGGAAAAATCCAGACTTTCAGGCAAGGGGTGTTCTGTCGTCCAACGCAAATCCTCAACAGAGCCATTGGCGGCAAAGACGGAGTCAGTGCAATCGGCGACATCCAGGCTTTTGACATTCATCTTGTCAGCTAATTCAAACACACGTGAAAGTGACGTCATCGGCAGTCGTGTGCACATGGCGCGTGCATCGTGAACGGCAGCATAATGTAGGTCTTCTACCAGATGCTCATTGCGCAGGATGATATAGGAACAAACGCCATACTCACGTTCTAGCCTCCGATGCGGATTGTCGGACAATTCGACCGTCCTTTCGTATGACGGGAAAGAATATTTCTCAATAGCGGGCTTCAATGCGGCAATTCGCCTTCGCAATTCTTCTTTCACCATCATGTCAGGCACGTCTTTGACCGAAAAATCCAGGTCCGGCAATGTTCCATCGCTCCACTGTTCTGCCAGATTGCAATAGGTCTCGGCAACGTCTTTTGGCGTAGGGCAGTAATCTGTCGTCAGATACAGTGACGGCACATTGCCGCAAACCACCCACACGAAACGGTCGGCATCATCCTTAGGGGACTCCACCTCAAAAAGAAAGATATGAAAGTCGTCGCCAATTTTGCAGGCAAAGAACTCTTCCAGAATCTTTCCGCACCAAGATTGATACACCAAGTATTCTCTCGCCCGCAAAAGGCAATCCCATCCTGCTGTTCTCTTCAGACAGGACACCTCGCATACTTGACGCCAATCAATATCTGTAAAGTTGTCTCTCATTTGTTCTTCTCTTTACGCATACTGTATCTTATGTGAGTCTGAGTGCCTGGTTCTGGCTATGGAGATATTCTGGATTGGATAGCCGCATTAATCGTGCGGCAAACAGTTTCTTTACCACAGCACTCAAGGGATTTGAGGCTAAGGCGTCTTCTTGATTGTCTCCTTACTGTCACTAGATATAAAATATATGTCAGTGAGCCTTTGCCAAGCGTCATGGATGATTTCGCGAAACGAAATTTCTTCTGCCGGTGTAGTTATCCGGCAACCTTACTATCGCGCATTGCAACCGCATGGCACGGAATTGACGAGGTGGTTCGTCCCAGCAGAAGAACGGAATAATGGATGTCTTTTGGTTATTCATAATCTTTCGTTGGATTTTCCTCAATGGCGGTGGTTGCCCCGTAGCCTTTGGTGAGAAGCGCGATGCGCCTGGTTCGATAGTCGAAAAGGCAAATTTGATGGTTTTTAAACTCAAATAGAATGGTGTCATTTTCGAATTGAATGATGTTTCTAATGCTCCATACGGCAATTGGCGACCCCAAGGCGAAAAGCGTTCTATCTTCTAGCCAGTCCTGCCAAGAGAAACCATAAGCATCTGGTTCTTTGGGATAGATATTTTGAGGCGGGGAGTCTTTTTCTCGCTTTTTCATAAGAATTATCCCGAACTCTGTGAGGAAGTCATCATATTTAAAACGATAGTTTGAAGCAATGGCGTTCCCAAATGGACGTCCGATATAAGGATTACAATCGCCATATTTAAGATTTTGATCCTTGCCAAACGGCGTAAGAAGCACCCTGTCCGTGTCCTTAAAACGCGATATGACTGGAATCAAGTCACTTCTCCCGAAAGCTCTTCTTGTATATGTTCGTTCCATTAGATTTGCCTTTGTCGGCTCATCCTCATCAGCAAGAAAAATCAGAAATGCCTCATACCCTTCTGATTTTTCATCATCCCTGAGTTTTCGGGGAAGTTGTGCGATTTTCATAGGTGAGTCTTTGCTTATATAGGTTTTGTAGATGAAATCATCATCGGCGATGTAATAGATGCACACATTGTCGGGGATGCCGATTTCCTCAGGTGAGACAATCTTGCAGGTCAGCAGGGAATGGTTGCCGCAGAGCATGTACCAGCCGACAAGCAGGGCGTATGAGACGCTTTGCAGAATGAAAGAAATCTTCAACGCCTTGCCCCAACGGCGAAGTTCCTTGCCCATTGCAAGCCAGACGAAGGGCCATTCCAACAGGATGGTTGCCAGCCAAAGCAGTACGACCATCAAAAAGAAGTTTGTCTTTAGATTCAACAGTGTCCAGTTACGTGCCCACGAGGCATCCAGAGCGCCGATGATGAACATTCCGCAAAATGCCGAAAAATAGTTTGCAAGAATCATCAAGGCGACTGCCTGATAGCCCTTGCCTCTGTTTCTCCGACGGAGAAGCTTCCCTTCCAAAATGCCTATGAAGATATTTCCCAGTGCCAGATGCCCAATCGCTCCCCACATAAGAGGAGTTCCCGCATTTGCCAAAGCGGTACAGGGCA
>JAGCTA010000212.1 GCA_017963875.1 Victivallales bacterium
AATATTCCTCTCTGAGAATTCGCTCCCTGTCCTTAGGGGAAATGGTGCTGCTAAGCAACGTGTACAACAGCCGAAGTCCCCTGTCTTCCTTCGGGGGGATGTCATCGTTCAGTGCCACGACAGTCAGAGCCATCAGGTCATAGCCCTCTTTGGGGGATGCGGTTTGTTCAAAAGCCTCCCCTGCCATGGTCTCCTGGAAACTGTATCGGCGGATGCTGTTGGCGCGGCAGGCGGGTGCCCTGGGGCACAGCCATAGACCGTGGACTTTTCTCAGCGCGTCATAGTCGCTGTTCTGGAACAGCGTTCCTTTTTCCTGGCAGAGTATGTTCGAAGAATAATATATACCTCTTTTGATAATTGCATAGCCAGGATTGATTTTATTCTGGAATTCGATGTTGAAAACGATGCATTCCCTGCGGGACTTGTAGCCAGGCTTCAGGCACTTAAACACGATGTCATACTGGCAGGAACCGCCGTCCGTGTTGCATATTTGTACCAGTTCTGAATTTCCAAGTGGAAGCAGATGGTTTCTGGAGATATCCTCGATAGCGATCTCCCTGAATTCGGGAACCAATTCCTTCAACAAAGCCGCTAGCACGGATCGGCGGCTGAAGACCCTCTTGAGGAACGCATCTGCCTGACGTTCGGTTATTCTATATGATCTTGCCATTTTCATTTTTCATTATCACTATTATTGCATTAAATGAAAAGAATATGGCAATAAATATCAATTCATTTTTAATAATTTCAAATCAATTAATTCACTATCATATAGAATCATATAGAATCATATAGAATACTATAAAATCATACATATTCCTATGGAATCATACAGAATCATACAGAATCATACGGAAATTGTGTACAAGAGTTCCCTGGCAGTAGGTATCTTGCATGCCATACCTAGAACCTCTAGGAAACCAAAGTAGTTAATTTTCCAAAACAGGTTGAACGAAGCGAAACCTGGGGAAAGCAGAATCCAAAGAATTCCGACTTCGATGGTCGAACCTATCTTCTAGGAGAATAGAGCGTGAATAAATCAATTGAAGTACCAGTTGGACGGCGGAGGCGGTGGGACATCGCGGAAACCTTTGTCCTTTTTCCTGTCTTTTCCCCTCTTGTCGTCTTTGTCCTTTTTCGATGGTACAAAATCTCGCTCGACATGTTTTGATGAGCGTGATTTCTTGAAGTCAGACGAATGAGAAGGCTTCGCGCTATCGAAGTCTCTGCGGTAAGACTTCTCTTTGCGTTTCGGACGGAAATCCTCCACGCCGTCATCTGTGCGCTCAACGTTCCGCGGACGGTCGCTGCGGTCTTTATGAGGCTTGTATTCATCACGCTTCGAACCTCTGGAAGACTCGTCATGGTCTCTGCGTTTCTTGCGTTCGTCACGCCTGTAGCCATCAGATTCCTTATCCTCCCAGCTTGGCTTGCGTTCATCACGCCTGTAGCCATCAGATTCCTTATCCTCCCAGCTTGGCTTGCGTTCGTCACGCCTGTAGCCATCAGATCCCCTGTCTTCCCACCGTGGCTTGCGTTCGTCACGCCTGTAGCCATCAGATTCCTTATCCTCCCAGCTTGGCTTGCGTTCGTCACGCCTGTAGCCATCAGATTCCCTGTCTTCCCACCGTGACTTGCGTTCTTCGCGTTCGTCCGTCTTGAACACTTCCATGCGCTCCTTCTTGTCTGGAGAACCAGAGCCTTCATGGGAAGAGAAAACGCCCTTGGGTGAACTATCAAATGAGGAATCGTCTTTTTTTATGCTGTTAACCGCCGAATCGAAAAATGATGTCGTGTTCGGATGAGTATCGTGAACATCTCCTTTATCGTGCGCTTCGACAAAAGAATCGTCTCGCGAATGCCCGTCTCGGCCATCTCTGCGGGATGCCTCGCGACGGCTTCTGCGGTCGCGAGGAGAACTGTCCTCCCGCCGTCTGTCGGAATGTCCGCGGCGACGTCTGCCAAAGCCATCGGACTCGTCGTCGTCAAAGCGCCGCCGTTCACTGCGTGACGGGGGTGTAAGCAACTTCGCAAGTCGCTGGCCGCCAATGCCGATATGCTCTGGTCCCGTGTCGCCGCCGTTGGACAATTCATGTGCGACAAGTTTGGCGATGAGGACTTCCAGGTCCTGATTGGTTGTGAGCGTCTGAACCTGGTTGAGTAGATTGACGTCCAGTTCGACTTCATTCAGTGCACGGAAGATTTTCTTGAGTCGCATCTCCGTGACTTCGGTTCGTGTCGGTACGAGGCGGTTTTCGATTTGTGCGCCGACGGTCTTTCGGATTGTGTCTAGTTGCCTCATTTCCCGTGGAGTGACAAGCGTGATGGCGGTGCCTGCCTTTCCCGCGCGCCCCGTCCGCCCTATGCGGTGGACATAGCCTCTGGAGTCGAATGGCAGATGGTAGTTGAACACATGGGTGACATCGTCCACGTCAAGACCGCGTGCGGCGACATCCGTCGCCACGAGGATATCGATTTCGCCTCTGCGGAAAGCGTTCATGACGCGGCTTCGCTGCGCCTGTTCCATGTCGCCGTGGAGGCAATTGACGTTATATCCCCTGCCTGAGAGCAGGATATTGAGGGCATCGGTCTCCTCCTTTGTGCGGCAGAAAATCATTGCCTTTGTCACGTCTTCGGCGTCAATGAGTCGGATGACGGCATTAGCGCGTTCGGATTCCTCGATGACGAAAAAGAGTTGCTCGATGTCGTTGTTGGCGGACTCTTGGATGGAAGTCGTGATGTTGACGGGATCGTTAAGGATTTCCTCTGCCAATTCCACGACGGGCTTGGGCATTGTCGCGGAGAAAAGCATGGTCTGGCGTGGGCCAGGGAACGTGGCGAAGATGGTGCGAACATCTTCGATGAAGCCCATGTCAAGCATCTCGTCAGCCTCGTCAACAACGATATGGGGCGGGTTGATATCCTTGAAATGACCTGATTTGATTAGGTCGATCAATCGTCCAGGCGTGGCGACAAGCGCGTTGATTCCATGGTTCAGCATGGACTCCTGGCGTGAATACGACTGGCCACCAGTGAACGCGGCAGTTTTCAGACCCGTATAGCGCCCAAGGCGGAAAAGTTCGCCAGAGACCTGCGTCGCAAGTTCGCGCGTCGGGACAAGGACAAGGAAATTCAATCCGTCCTGATGGCGGATTTTATCGATGACAGGGAGGCCAAACGCGGCGGTTTTTCCTGAACCTGTCAATGCCTGGCCGATGATATCATGTCCAGCCTGGACTTCGGGCATGGCCTTCAACTGAATCGGTGTCGGCTCGGTGAAACCCGCTTCCGTGATGCCCTGCATGAGTTCGTCGCTGAAACAGAAATCCTTGAAGGAAGCGGCGGGCGTGGAAACATCCAATGATGAGTCTTCGATTTCATCTGGCTGATTATCCTTTGCGGTTGAATCGGACGAGATGGGTTCTGAATCGTCAACATGCTGAGCCACATCTTTTTTTGAGATATTTTCTTCTACTGGCCGTGTTTCCGCAGGTTGGGAAACTTGTTCGGTGCTATTGGACGATGAAGAAAAATCGTCTTCGGGGAAGACGAGATCGCTATCTGTTTTCTGTGTGGAATCTGACATGTTATTTCCTCCCAATATTGAATAAAATAATGTATAATATAAATTATGAGATGGATAAATCAATGGTAAACTGAACAAAATAGGACAAAATAGGACATTATCGTCATCTGACGGATAATCTGGAGAAAATTCATGG
>JAGCTA010000213.1 GCA_017963875.1 Victivallales bacterium
TGATTCAACAGCGTACCGCTGCTGCTTTCTATGGAAGAAGGCACTTGGACAGTCAGACGCACTTGCATGCCTTCCGTCAACTGCTTCAATGTCTTCGTCCTCTCTTTGTTCAAATGGCCTTCCCCTTTCGGAAGTTCCGCATAAAGACGCTGACGGCCGTCCTCCAGCTGTTCAAGTCGAAATGAGCCGAAAATGCCATGGTTGATTGCACTCTCCGCCTTTTTCGCTTCTATTTCGAAATGAACCTTCCTGATGCCCTGGCTGTCATGGCTATGGTAACGCCGCAGCGCAACTCCAGCTGTCTCCGCACAGAAATTCTCCACGGCGACACGGTTCAGGAAGATGTTTCCACCATGGCCTGAAACCGTTCCCTCCTCGCCATTGTCTTGCTCGATGGTTGTCTGCAATTCCTCTAACAAGGGGATGTACTCCAGAGGAAGGCTATAGTCATACGTCACATACGCGGAACCATCCTTGCGGATTTCCAGAGTCTGCTGCAACTCCAGGCAACCACCGCATAGGATGCATACGGACAGTGCCATCAGCCATGAAATCCTGTTCGCAATCGCACCCATTGCCGTTGTCCTCTTTCACGCTTATTCGGTTGGCTCCGTCGTTCGGGCCAGGGCGACCTTTCCCGTTCGCGCCATCTCGATAATGCCATAATCAGCCATCAGCACCAGAAAGGCATCCAGCTTCTCCGTCTCCCCTGTCACTTGAATGACTAGGGAATCGGGCATGACATTGACAACATTCGCCTTGAACACGCTGGCCACTTGAATGATTTCGTTCCGTTTGTCCGAATGGGCATGCACCTTGATAAGCATCAATTCACGGGACACGAAACCGCTTCCCGTCAGATCCGTCACCTTGACCACTTCGACCAGCTTGCTCAATTGCTTTTCTATCTGCTCCAAGATGGCATCGTCACCATGGGTGACAACTGTCATCCGCGACAGATTGCTGTCATGCGTCGGACTGACCGTCAGGCTGTCTATGTTGAAACCTCTCCCGCTGAAAAGCCCCGCGATTCTTGCCAAAACGCCAAAACGGTTCTCCACCAGCACGGAATAGGTGTGACGATAGGTTGGATTGTTGGCTTCAGACACGTTCCACCACAATATTCTCGTCGATGCGTTCTTTCAAAAGCGCCTCAATGCCGTTTTTCAATGTCATCTGCGCATACGGACAGGTGCCGCAAGAGCCTCTCAGACGCAGAAAAACAGTCTTCCCCTCTATGGAGACCAACTCACAGTCTCCACCATCAGCCTGCAGACCACTGCGAATCTCATCCAGCACTGCAATAACCGACTTATTGAAGTCATTATCTTCTGCCATTTCACAACTCCTTTATTTCAAACATGATAAATCATTGGCGAACAAGACCATGCCTCGTTCAGGCGCCAAAGCTGCGCAACTGTTCACGCATTCTGCTGAGCTTCTCTTCAAATTCCGTGATATGCTCCCGCTCCTTGTCTACCACTTCCTTGGGAGCACGGGACACGAAATTCTCATTGGCCAGCTTGCGACGGACACTTGCCACATAGTTTTCCCATTCAGCCTCCTGTTTGCGAAGACGCTTCACTTCCGCCTCCACATCCACGATGCCCGCCAACGGAATATAGGCCGTCCCCATGCTGCTCACAGCCACGCCACAGGGACCATCGGGCTGATAGCCAGACTGTACAGTAATCATATTCGCTCCCAAAAGGGATTTCAAAGTCAGCATGTCCTGTCCCAGATAGGAGGCGGCATCATCGCCGGCCGGAGCGATAATCATATCCAACGTACGGCTCATGGGTATCTGATAAGTTGCACGGATGGCACGAGTTGCACGAATCAATTCAAACTTGCTCTCCGCCATGGGAACTGTATCCGCCTGGATTCCAAGACGTTCCAGGACCTCTTCCGTCAAACTGGTCGGCCACTGGCTGAGCATGATGGAATCTTCTTCCGATGCAAATCCCATCTGGTGGTACAATTCATCCGTCACAAAAGGCATGACGGGATGCAAAAGACGCAAGAACGTACCAAGACAGTAATCAAAGACGCGAAGCACACTTGTCTTGAACTGCGGTTCAGCATCCCGGAACACCGGTTTGCAGGATTCCAAATACCAGTCGCAGAATTCGCTCCAGATAAAATCATAGAGTTGCTTGCATATATCGTTGAAACGGAAATTCTTCAATCCATCCGTAACATTGGAGACAACTTGATTCAGGCGGGCGATTATCCACTGGTCATCGGTTCGCAAATCCGCCTTGCTCAATCCGTCCAGATTCCGCCATTCCGCACTGGCCGGCCCCTGACTCAAGCGGAAACGCACCACGTTCCATATCTTGTTCGCAAAATTCCGCCCTATTTCGCACTTTTCATTGCTGTAGCGGATGTCTTGTCCTATCGGAGCAATGTAAATAATGGTAAAACGCAACGCATCTGCGCCATACTGCTTTACAACTTCCAGTGGATCAGGCGAATTGTTCAAGCTCTTGGACATCTTCCGCCCCTTTTCATCACGGATGATCGATGTAAAATACACGTCCTTGAAGGGAATGTCGCCCATGAATTCCAAGGATGCCATGATCATGCGGGCAACCCAGAAGAAAATAATGTCCGGTCCCGTTACGAGACTTTGCGTGGGAAAGAAA
>JAGCTA010000214.1 GCA_017963875.1 Victivallales bacterium
AAATCAATTCAGCGATTTTCCCAGGCATTCAGGGCGGTCCTCTGATGCACACCATTGCCGCCAAGGCAGTCTGTTTCAAGGAAGCGATGTCCGATGAGTTCAAGGCATATCAGCGCCAGATTGTCGTCAATGCCGCCTATCTCGCCAACGCCTTGGCTGAACGCGGCTTCCGCATTGTCTCAGGAGGAACGGACAACCATCTGATGCTTGTTGACTTGAGGCCAAAGAACGTCAGCGGGAAAGACACGGCAACCGCCCTTGACAAGGCGGATATCACGGTCAATATGAACCTCATTCCATTCGACCCAGCAAAACCGACGGTCACTAGCGGAATCCGTGTCGGAACGCCTGCGGTCACCACACGTGGCCTCAAAGAGCCCGAGATGCTCCGCATCGCTGATTTCATCTGCCGCGTCTGCGAAAACATCAACGATGAAGCCGTCATCGCACAGGTCAAGGCGGAAGTCAATGAACTGACGACCCATTTCCCGATGCCACAATTCGTCTGCTGAAGTTCTTTCCTCCCGCCTGTCGGCTGGGCGAGAGAGGCGAAATAGCGGAAACACAAGGAGCGTCCCACCATTGGCTTAAACAATGTGCGGGACGCTTTTTTGCCCCATCCTGACCATTTGTTTTACACATCCATCTATTCCCTGGAGGTACAATCGAAATGAAGCCCATCAGCGTCCAAGATCCCATTGACGGTGAAATCGATTGTTCGCCGAGTTATCTGTTCGACTACAGCGACCAATACAAAATCAACGCACGCGATGCAGGCCTGCAATGGTTTCATGACGCCTTCTTCGGACTTGGCATACACTTCGGGCTCTATTCCCTTCTGGGCAAGGGCGAAAAAGCCCTTGCGGACGGCATTCTGACTCCAGAAGACTACAAACGCCTCATTACCAAATTGGAGGCCCCGCATTTTGACGCCATGGACATCGTTGAATTCACCATCGCCAATGGAATGCGGTATATCAACTTCAGCGTAAGAACCGCAGATGGCTTCTCGCTTTTCAACACGAAAAAAACTGACTACAACTGCACTAGGACGCCAGCCCACAGGGACTTTCTCGGCGAACTTGCCTCCTGCTGCGAATACCACGGCATTGGGCTTTGCCTAAATTATTCTCATGGAAGGGACTGGAGCCGCCCCGAAGGCTATCCCACGGTCACCAAATCAGACATTGAAATGGGCCGTCAACTCGATTATCAGGAATTCATGCTTGGGCAATTGGAAGAATTGCTTACGCAATACGGCCCAATCGCCGCCATCTGCCTTGACGGAATCGAAGTCCCGCAATCATCCCCTGCCCTTGCGGAATTCGGTTGCCAGGATCTCTACGATTTTGTCCATCACCTTCAACCGCAGGTCCTTCTGTCATATAATCAAGGATTGCTCGGTACGGAGGATTTCTTCAGTTGCACAGACAGACTGCCCGCCGAAGACGCTGATGACCACATAAAGGGATTTGTCCATTCACAGGCAGAAAAGCCTGCGGAAATACGCATCAGCCTCACGCCAGAAGCGCTTGGCTACCATGCGGAACGCGCGGGTAGCCACTTGCGCCCCGACCAAGTCTGGAATGAACTTGCCATGGCCCGAAAGGCACAGTGCAATCTCCTCGTAAACACGGCACTCATGCCCGACGGCTCGCTGGACTTCGAGGATATCCAGACGTTGCTGGAAGTCGGGAAACGCATTGAAGAACATGGCTATCCAAATAGTTGAAGACAATCTCCTTTTGCATCCGTAAAATCTGCATATTGACCAATCTGAGGCAACATCATGAACAATGGCATTGATACAATCAAAACGGTTGAATCCATCTTCAAAGGGCGCAGGATTGGCCTCATCACCAACCCATCTGGCGTGACGCGTGACCTCAAGCTCACAGCGGATGTCCTTGCCAGCGAATTTAACGTCACGGCGCTATTTGGTCCAGAACACGGCATACGTGGAGATGCCCAAGCGGGCGCTGTGGTCACCGACTACCGAGACAACGTGCTTGATATTCCTGTTTTCAGCCTCTTTGGACCATCCAAGCGCATTCCGCTGGATGCATTTGATCTCATTGATATTTTGGCATACGACATCCAGGATGTCGGTGCGCGATTCTACACATATATCTATACTCTTGCCATGGCAATGGAGGATGCTGCGCGAGCAGGCAAGCCAGTCGTGGTTTTCGACCGTGTCAATCCTCTCGGTGGAGAAAGTATAGAAGGCATCCTGCTCGACCACAAACATCTGTCATCATTCGTCGGAATGTATCCCATTCCGACTCGATACGGGTTGACGGTTGGTGAATTCGCACGCTATATCAATAAGGAATTCAATATCAACTGTGATTTGATCATCATTCCGTGCGATATTCATCCTCGCGGAATGCTTTTCCCCCGCACGGGTCTTCCATGGGTGCCGCCCTCCCCGAACATCCCGACATTTGAAACGGCACTCGCCTATATCGGAACCTGCATTTTCGAGGGGACAAATGTATCCGAGGGACGTGGAACGACCAAGCCTTTTGAAATGATCGGCGCACCATTCATTGATGCTCAGAAGTTATTGTCCCGCTTAGACAAGCACCGTCTTCCAGGCATCGCATGGCGTCCCGTCCACTTCACTCCGATGTTTTCAAAGTTTTCAGGGGAATTATGCCACGGTGTGCAACTCTATGTAAAAAATCCAAGAACTGCCCATCCATTTGAGGCGGGGCTATGGCTGTGCCAGGAAATCCGCGACCTTTGCCAAGATGACTTCAATTTCAACAAGCAGACATTTTCTCGCCTGCTTGGCAGCGAATCATTTGTCTCTGGAAAGGAATCCGCAGAGGAAATCATCACGCGGGCACGAACGGAATCATATCATTTCTGGGAAGACACGCTCCCCTACAGATTGTACTGACTCCTACTTGAACACGATGCGGTCGCCCCAGACAGGGACAACGGCATCAAGCCCCTCGTTCCAGACCTTCTGCGCCGCATCATACCCCTGGCGAAATGTCCAGCGCCATTTGTCGATATGATGGTGAAACTCCACAAGATGGCTGCACAGTGTCATGGCAGGGCGCAAGCGTCTTGCCCCTTCGGCAATATCCAGGCCGACATACGGATGGACAATCCAGAAGTCAGGTTTCTCAGCCGCTATTCTCAGTTGCTGTGGATTGCATGAATCGCCGCTTGAGTAAATGACGCATGTCTTATTTCCTGTGCGACAGTGGATCTCAACTGGTTGGACGAATTTTCGCAGTTTGGCATTATGGTCAGACTCGTACGTAGTCACGACCACATCTCCAAAATCCAAAGTACGGGTAGGTTCCTTGGAATAGCCTGCCGCCGCATCCGTCTGTGGATATCCCGCATTTGGCCAAAAATTCGTCAGAACTGGTTTTCCGCAATGGTCCATCTGAGTTGCGAATCGGATGGTATAATGGTCATCGTGGTTATGTGTGATGCAACAGAAATCAAGAAATGGCACAAGTTCCTCTGCACGGCGATGATGCAAATCAATGGCAAAACACTTCGTCGGCGTCTTGACCACATAGCCCATGTTGTAAACAAGCCAAAGAAATACCTGACCTTCAGGAACAGAGGCGTTTTTGACACCTTCCAGCACACGGTCAAACGATTTGTCATACCAGTAAAGCGCTGGATGCTCCTCATAGAACTTTGGCAAATTCTCTTTCGGATACCGAATGCCATATTCGCAGAAATCGACGTATGTCTGCGGATCAATTCTGTCTATGGCGGATTTCATGACATTCAGCGCCTTCAGTCGCTCCTCAGTAGGATTGAAGCAGTCGGTTCTGCATAAACTGTCGGCAGCCTGCATGACATCATCCAAAGAGACAGACGTCGGTTCAGGCTTGCCATCCAGATTCGACAAAACTGAAAAAGGCAGTGTCAAGGCGTTCATTGGTTTTCCTTTGGTTGGCTATACGATGGATTAATAAACCATGTTTTCTTCCAGAATCATGCCTGAACAGACAAAATCAGCCATATTTTTGAGGCTTGTAGTTGAAAAAAAACATTGTGAGATGATATTTATACGTCGCCGCAACGCGTACCTCCTCCTGTTGGCCGTTTCCAACATGGCGTTGCGGCGGCTTTTTTTGTATTCCTCTATTCTGGATTTTCCAAGGTCCCTTTCCAATGAACTCCAACAGAGCCTTTGAGTTTAGACCATATTCCAATGTCTTCTCGCGGCCCATTCCAAACAGAAAAGAGCCATCAGAGGAAGAAGCCACCACCAACTGTCCCATTGGGTTTCCTCATTGACGATTTCCCTATGCCTGGACTGAACCTTGATATCCCCAAGAAGATTATCAAATTGCCCGAATGGCAGGAAGCGCCCTCCACTGGCCTCGGCAAGTTTCTTCAGCAAATCACGGTTGATCGGCGCACCAGTCATCTCCAGAATGGGACGACGCACCACGAGCATCTTCTTGCCGCTTTTATGTCCGTCCTGCCTTTCAATCTCCAGTTGATACGTACCGACATCCATTCCCTTGAACTCGCAGAGGAAACCACTTTTTGCCGCCGACAGCCCAACCTGTTCAGCCAGCATCGTCTCCACCATTGGATAAGTCAGCAACTTTCCATCGGGCAACGTCACCAGGCATTTCAGGCTGTCATTCTTTTCCTTTCTTCCAGTCAAAGCCCCGACAAAGACCTTCTGATTCAAGTCCACCGTATCATGTTTCAGCAATAACTGAATGGAATCATCCTCAGAGGCTTTCTTCATGTCTGGCAGCATCCAGAAAACAATCTGGCTGATCAACTGGTCATAAAAACTGACGCCTTCAATAGCGCCTCCATGCAATCGGAGCGTGTAGAGCGTATTGGAAAGCATGATGCAGACCCTACCATCGCCATACCGCCTGGCAGCCAGCACGGGATTTCCATCACCAGTCTCAAGGAAAACGGATGCACCTTCCACGGCTTTGACTGGCCGCCAGACGCTTTGCAAGGGAGAAAACATCGCGTCGGAAGCCAGTTTCATAAACGTCGAATCATTTCTTCCCGCAGCGGTAAAAGTCAATGGGAACGCCTTTCCCTCAGCCATTTGAGCATCTGGCAGGCAAGTAACTGGGCACAACGGCCCCAAATGGTCCTTGCCCAAATAGCCGTTGGAACCGTATGCATGGGAGGCGCCCGCCAGCAGCAATCCGCCCCCTTGCTCAACGAATTTCGTGATTGCCGCAATCTGCTTCTGCTCCAAAGCATCACCTGTGAATTCCCCTAAAATCAGCACCTTGTATTTTTTGAGATTCTCCTCTGTCAGCAGGGCATTCAATTCGTTTTTCGTGTCATCCGTGTCCTCAAAATTCACGAAAACTCCATTGCCCATACGAACATAGACACTTGACTGGAATGACTTTTCCTTCAGCAGCGCGCGTTTCATGAACTTGAAATCCTGACGCACCAACCCCTCCAGATAAAGCACCCTGTTCACCTCGTCAGTGACTTCGAGAACAAACTCCCCCCTGTTGTTGGAATTGTCATCATCGTGTTCTGGTCGAATTTCCACACGATATCCCAAAACTCCTTCTTCTGTTGGAGTTATCTCAAAAGTCGTCTGGGCATACCGTGCATCGGAACTGAATTCCACATCATGCACCTCAAGGTCCTGGCCATTCTGTGACAATGCCACAGGCACTTTCGCCTCGCCCTTCCCATGCAAACGGTTTACATTGACACGAATGGAAGTCTTCCACCCCTTGACAACCCGCCGAAGTGCCCCCTTGTCATGCAGGCTCACGCTGAAATCCACAGATGTATCTTCGCGTATTTCAGAGGCATTTTCGAGTTCAGGAATAATCAAAGGCAAATCCAGCACGAGCCCCTCCATACCCAATCCCGTGGTATCAAGGCCATCGGTCAGCAGCACGACTGCCGCTGGATGTTCCGCACGCGTATCCGAACGCAATTGCTGAAGACATGCCAGCAGACGGCTTTGACCGCCAGTAAATTCAATCTTCCCGTCATCTGGCCGTGAAACCCCTTCGGCAATGCCATACATGATAACATTGAAATTCCTTTTCAGACGCCGTAATTCATCGGATTCAAGGAAATCCCGAGCAATGGCCGCTCGTTTCTTTGAAACGCCTGGCAACGCGTCTTCCATACTTGCTGAATTGTCAACGGCGACCACGATGGAAGGCTTTTCAGACTGCTTGTCTATCGAACGGTTCAACGGTTGCATCAAAAGCCAGCACAATATCAAAAACGCAGCAATTCGCAAAGAGAACAAAAACAGTTTCCGCCAGATGGAAACAGGGCATTTCCAATAAGTCAACCAGGCGAAAATCGCGAAAACGACAAAGCATACGCCCATCACCCACAGCGGCAGCAACGGATTGAACAACATGATTCCCAAGAGCGTCATGCCACACCTCCGCCATGCTTAAGCAACGTCTCAACAGTTTTCGGTTGAGGAGGTCGCAGGCTTCTGATATTCGCATAGATGACTTCCACCATGCTCAAACAGAAAGCCGCAATCAACAGCCACGGACTCAGAGGGAAACGATGCCCCGCAAGATTCATCTGTTTCCGCAGTTCCTCCTGATTCACACTGTAGGCGACAGGCAGGTCACCCAAACGACCGTCCAGCAATTCCGTTGACGACAGAAAACTCAGCATCTTCTCCGCCTCTGGAAGATTCACCGCAATTTGCCTCTTTTCTCCCCAAGGCAAGTCAACCGTGTAGATGCCAAGATTATGGAATCCATTCAGAATCAACATCTTTCCGCTGCTGTCAATGCTACCAGACAATTCGCATTTCTTTCCTGTCATGTCTGAGGCGACAATTGCTCCGAACTCCTTTGCAGTTCCCATGAGCGGCAATGCGATATCCTCGCCGACTGTCGCTTGAAGAGAACGATGACGATATCCCGCACCGTATCTGCTTAGTTCTTGAACAAGAACGAAATAGAATGGTGTCAACGGCAAGTCTGACCAATCTCGGTTTGCACTTACAGAGCAGATGAACACTTGTCCATTGCCTCTGCCGAACCGCAACATGAATTCATTGCCGTCGTATTTGTCGCCATTGACATAACTGATGAAGCGCCTGGCCTCCGTGCCCTTGAATTGCAGCGGCAGGCGTTTTCTGGCAGTTATCTGCCAAGGAGGCGAAACCATTTCAGAGATTCGCTTTAAAAATCTGTCATGCAAATTGGCATTCATATCCGTAGTCATCTGGAAACCAGTTTCTTCAGGCAGGATTTCCTGCGGGATTCGGATATCCGCTGTTCCACACAATTTCTGAACCGACTGTTCAGTCAGGCCATTGAGAGTTCCAGGAAACAGCACCAACAATCCACCCTCCTCGACATAACCGCCGAGTCGGTCAATGACTGTTGAATCCAACGTCGGAGGATTGCAGACAAAGATAATAGAATATCCAGCCAGATCACTTGAATTGAGCAAGCCAGCCCAGTCCTTGGTTTCTGGCGAAACATGGGAGAACGCCATTCCACGTGGCTTGAGCGCACGAGTAAGGAAAAAACTGTCTCGTTCATCTCCAGAGCCGTTGACTATCATTGCAGGCTGCCCATCGAGTCTCGGGAGAGAAAAATACCATTTGTCGTTCAAACGATAACTGTCTTCATCTATCGACACCTCGCCGACGAGTTCAGAATGACTCCCCTGCCCTTCCGACACCCCTGTCAGACGGTCGCTCAATTCCGCGCCAGGAAGCACGGTTGTCAGTTGATCCTGCTCCCGACCATCTCCAAGGAGCCGCACGGTCAGCGACCCCGCGTATGCTTCCGAATGGTACAATTGATATGTGCAGGAATACGGTCCGTCACCGATAATCGACGACGGACTGAAGGACAGCGTCATCACGCCCGCATCACTAAGGCCTGAATTATGCGGACAGTTCAAAAAAACAGCGCAGTGGCGGCGAGTCAATTCAGCCGATAGATTCGCAATGCTCTCCTGACGCCAACTGCCGCTCTGGAAATCGCTGAACACATGAAGTTCAAAATCCGTCAGCAATTCGCCATCCATGCGCAATGCATCCCGAATGCTTTCCGCGATGTCAACGGCACCGTTGCTGCAATGTGCGTCACCGAGGAGTTCACGGATATGCCCATGGTCCATGATGGGCGGCACAACGCTGACGATGCCGTTTTCGCCTGGGACAAGAAGCGCCACCATATCACCGTCATTCAGAGTATCAATCAATGAATTGATCCATGCCTGCCCTTTCTCGAACATGCTGGATTCCCCTTCCCTTGCCTGCATGCTCGCCGAACCGTCCAGAACAATGAAAAGTTTGCGTCGTCCCTCGGGAAGATAATTGCTTTGCCGCAGGAACGGCTGCGAGAAGGCAAACGCCAACAACAGCAGAATCAGACAGCGCATCAGCAACGTCAGCCCCTGGGTCAGACGGCGAGAACGGCGCGACTTCGCAATGGCATCGCGCATGAAACGCACGGCGGCGAACTTAATCGGCTGCGGCTGGCGCTTGTGCAGCAAATGTAATGCCAGAGGCACGACAACCGCCAGTGCCGACAATAAAAATATCCCTGCTGTGAATACAGGCATGGCACCTCTGATTCTGTATTGCCTGCGGCCACAAAAAGACACCGCAGGCGTTGTCTGAGGCAACAGCCACCCTGCATCACCGCAGGATGGCTTTATTCATCGCTCTATTCTCAATGAGGGAAAGTTCGACCTCAAGAGGTCGGAACCCTTGTGGTTCGGCTTCCCCCAGGTTTCGCCTCGCTCAACCTGGGGTTACTGATATTTGACCCCTTCGGGGTCTTAAACTGCCACCATGGCTTTGTTACCGCCCCCTCATAGTGAAAGAGCTTTATTCATAATCAACCTTAAAGCCCCATCTTTTCGCGCATATTGTAAATGCTGCGCTCCAGGCTGTCAAACGCATCCAACTTGCCGCTGTCGCGTTCAACAATATACCATTTGACGCCCGAATAGCGGCACGCCTCGATGATGGCTGGCCAGTTGAGGTTGCCGTCGCCGATTTCCGTCATATAATGCTCGCGATTGCGCGTGATGGTCATGTCCTTGAAATGGACGCATGGGATTCTGCCTGCCGCCCTGCGGATGTATTCTGCGGGGTCAGCGCCGCCATGCTGTACCCAGTAGGTATCGATTTCCATCCATGTGCATTCGGGGCAAAGTCCTGCCATAAGCATATCCATCGGGCGTCCGCCGCCTTCGACTGGCGAGAATTCATGGCTATGGTTATGATAGCCGATTTTGATTCCACTTGCCATGAATTTCTTTGCGATTGCGTTGTAGCGTGCAATAAACCCATTCCACAAATCGCGGGTCCAGTCTTCCTGTGGGAAGAAACCGCCGATGGCGGCATATTTGCAATTCATTCCGAGATGCCTTTCGATAACCGCATCGGTCTTGTTCTCCATGGCATCCAGGCTGATATGCGTCACACAGCAGACAAGTCCTTCGCCATCAAGAATCTTCTTCGTCTCTTTTCCATCCAGTTCGATGACGCCTGACAACTGAACGCCGTCATATCCCATTTTCTTGACGCGTTTACACGCATCGATAAAACCAGCCTCGTCCTTGCAGAATTCCCGCAATGTGTACATTTGTGCAGCAATCAGTGCCATAAGTCCATTCTCCAGAAAATTGTTAATAATCAAGTGGAATCCAATAACTGGAATTCCACGAACAACATTACTAGTTTATTCCCTATTCTGTTTTTTTCAATTAAAACCACGATTTGTTTTTTTCAATCCCACGATAAAGAAAGATAATTCATGGATTCAAACCACTTTTTTCGATTCCGTTTCGCTACTGGAAAAACAGGTCTAGACAGTTATATTATAAGTTGTAATTTTATATCTGCAACAAAAAAGGTCTGTCACATGAACCGTATTCAACTCATCATCGCAACCTCCGTCGCCATTCTGACAATGCTACTGGCATCCTGCACGACCACCACGGCACGCCCACACTATACCAGCGCCTACACGCCCCGTGAAGGGCAGGAAGTCTGGTTCACGGAAGATGACATGAACGACATGGCGCGCCGCATCGCCTCGTGCATCTCCGCGTCCGAAATGATAACCGACTACCAACGCGCAAAGAAAGTCTAC
The DNA here is from genome assembly GCA_017963875.1 of Victivallales bacterium. Next base: position 10,101 of record JAGCTA010000214.1, read on the forward strand.
GCAGAATACATGCGAATCACATTTGAAACCATTTCAAAAAAGGGTGCAGACGAAGATGCGGGCATCCGTGCACTTAACCTCATCAAGCGTCTGCATAAAAACGCCGAAGGTTCCGCCAGACTATGGGAAGAAGCCCTGACACTAGCGAAAAACACCGACGACGCAACGCTTCCTGGAATGCCCATTCCCGCATTTTACAAATAGACTCTTTTCCCATGAGGATCGGTAATTATACATGGCAAGGCGACTGTGAAAGCCCCCGAGGGGGTCAAATATCAGTAACCTAGACCCCGAAGGGGTCAAATATCAGTAACCCCAGGTTGAGCGAAGCGAAACCTGGGGGAAGCCAATCCAAAAGGATTCCGACCTCGAAGAGGTCGAACCTACCCTACATGGGAAATAGAGCGTACAAATAAACAACAGTTTTCGAAATAGAACAAGACATCACAATGCCAATATCGCTGGAAAAACTGGAAGGACGCAAATTCTGCGTTGTATTTGTCAAAGTCATTGATGCCGCAAGTGAACGAGTTCAACTCCAATGCATGCGTGGCCGCGCGTCTGTTGACCGTGGTCGTGTCTCATGTATCGATTCAAACGGCCAGGCATTCCAGTTGCCTTCAATCTCCATCAACAACATCCTTCCGTCAGACGGCACGCCCATACTCAAAGACGCGGAATACTACTGCCTTGTGAAAGTTGACAAATCCATCGAACTGGTCTCTCGCGACCCCGACATGGAATAACCCCCATACATTACGCTCCCCACAAACACAATTTCCAAAAATGAAATTCATCACACAAGATTCACCAGACTTTGCTGCTGACATCGCCCCGCTCCTCAACCGTTCAGCCTTCTCGCAGGATATTGACCTCGCAGTCAAGGAAATCCTTGCAGACATCCGCCAAAATGGCGATGATGCCATCATCAAATATGCCCTCAAGTTCGACCATGCGACGTTGACGCCAGATAGATTTCTCGTCACAGCCGCTGAAATCGACGCGGCGGAATCCACGCTGGATGACGCAACAAAGGACGCCATCCGCACGGCGGCGGCTCATGTCCGCGCTTTTTCACAGCAGCGCATACCCCAGCCTTGGAGTTTCTCGCCAAGACCAGGCGTAACACTTGGCGAAAAGTTCGCTCCGCTTGACCGTGTCGCATGCTACATTCCAGGCGGTACTGCGCCGTTGATTTCCACGGTTGTCCACACAGTCACCATTGCCGCTACGGCTGGTGTCCGCGAAATCTGCGTCATCACCCCGCCTGGACCCGACGGAACCGTCAATCCCGCAATTCTGTTTGCCTGCAAAACCGCAGGGGCCACGGAAATCTACCGTCTCGGCGGCGTTTACGGCATTGCCGCCATGGGCTATGGTACACAGACGATTCGCAAGGTCGAGAAAATCGTCGGTCCAGGCAATGCGTATGTGACTGCGGCAAAACGCATGATGTACGGTGAGGTCGCCTTGGACCTCGTAGCGGGGCCATCGGAAATCATGGTCATCGCTGATGAAACGGCGAATCCCGCCTTCATCGCCGCAGACATGCTATCGCAGGCAGAACACGGTTCTGGCCGCGAACAGGCGGTGCTTGTTGCAACCAACAGCAATATTCTTGAGCGTGTCAAAGCGGAAATAGACAAACAAAGCGCCGTTCTGTCACGCGCCGCATGTGTTCAGAAAGTCATTGACAACGGGATGTATCTTATTGCAGTCAAAGATGTAATGGAAGCCGCTAAACTAGCGTCGCTATATGCCCCTGAGCATCTTGAAATCATGACGGCGACACCTGAATCCGTTGCGGCCAATGTCACTGCCGCCGGCGCGCTCTTCCTCGGATCATGGACACCAGAGCCCGTTGGCGACTTCGTCGCAGGACCATCCCATATTCTTCCGACGGGCGGTTCGGGGCGTTTCTTCTCTGGGCTCACGGTTGAACTGTTTTTCCGCCGCATGAGCGTCGTCCATTATGAAAAGGATGCACTGCTATCAGAATTACCTTATATTCAGGCATTTGCCCGCCGTGAAGGCCTAGACGCCCACGGCAATTCCGCAACCATCCGTTCAAAATAAACAGTCATCGGCAATCAATTGATTGCAATAATAAACCAAATATTCAAGCAACTTCCATGAACTATAAATTCACCAAAGACCTTTCTGAACATTTTGGAATTCCAGTCACCGCGGAACTCTGCCCGCCCAACTTCAACGCCGACTTGACGGTTAATTGCTTTGTGTTTGCACGAGAACTCAAGAAAAATCCCATGGAAGTCGCGTCTGAAATTCATGACATCCTTGCGGCACACGAAGACATTGCCTCTGTGGAAACAGTAAAGGCGTTTGTCAACGTGACGCTCAAGACTGAAGCCCTGATGCGCGACACAGTTGCGGACCAAAATGCCTTGCTTGAATCCATCAAACTTCCAAAGGAAGAACGGCGTAGAATCCTCATCGAATTCTCTGCTCCAAACACGAACAAACCGCAACATCTCGGCCACGTCCGAAACAATTGCATCGGCATGGCGACATCATCCATTCTTGAGGCAGCGGGCCACGATGTCATCAGGGTCAACCTCGTCAATGACCGCGGCATCCATATCTGCAAATCCATGATCGCCTATCAACGTTTCGGCAACAACACGACGCCGCAACTTGCTGGCAAAAAAGGCGACCACCTCGTCGGAGACTTCTATGTCGCGTATGACAAGGAATACAAAAGGCAAGTGGCTGAACTGAAAGCCGCCCGTCCCGAATTGGAAGGCAAGGACGATGACGAACTGTTCCTTGAAACTGAAATCGGCAAAGCGACACAGGAAATGCTCCAAGCATGGGAAAACAACGATCCAGAAGTCAGAAAACTTTGGAGCACCATGAACCAGTGGGTTTTCGATGGATTTGACCAGACATACAAGCGGATGGGTGTTCACTTTGACAAACTCTATCTGGAATCCCAGACGTACATGCTTGGAAAAGACATCATCGCCGACGGACTTAAGCGCGGGGTCTTCAAACTCCGCGAAGATGGCGCGACTATTATTGAATTTTCCGACCCGAGTCTCGGCACCAAAGTCGTCCTGCGGAAGGACGGCACATCGGTATATGTCACACAAGACATTGGCACTACACTTCTTAAGCAAAAAGACTTCAACCCAGACCAGCAGATTTGGGTTGTCGCCGATGAGCAGATTCGCCACTTTAAGGTTCTTTTTGAGATTCTCAAATCCCTTGGCTACTCATGGGCCGACAACCTGACGCACATGGCGTACGGCATGGTCAATCTTCCGACGGGAAAAATGAAATCACGCGAAGGCACCGTCGTGGATGCAGACGACCTTATGGATGAAATGGAGAGCCTTGCCAAGGAAGCCACGCTGGAACGCAGCGGCGACACCGCCATTGACAATCTTGATGAACGAGCCAAGGTCATTTCCCTGGCAGCACTCAAGTTCATGCTACTCAAGGTCAATCCGAAAACGACAATCAAGTTTGACCCGCAGGCCTCCCTCAAATGTGAAGGCGATACAGGACCGTATGTCCTCTACGCATACGCACGAATCTCCTCCATGCTTCGCAAGGCTGGCATCGAATCTAGCACGGAAGCCGTTGACTGGTCATTGCTTACAGATGCAGCCGAACACAAACTCGCCATCCGCTGCGCCTTTTTTGCTGACGCAGTCCAGCGCGCGGCGCGCGATTTGGATTCGTCCGCGCTGGCGGGTTATCTTCTGGACTTGGCGAAGGACTTCTCGTCATTCTACCGCAACTGCTCGGTGCTGAACGCCGATTCAGAAGCGTTGAAGAACGCCCGACTGGCGTTGTCCGCTCGGGTCCGCGCCATATTGAAGACTGGTCTCAATGCACTTACCATCAACACATTGGAAAGTATGTAATTATACTCCATTCCCATGTCCAACACACCAGAGTCGCCGCTAGCTAATCTTGCCGTTGCAGTCACCACACTCGCCTTCTGGCGTTTTGTGGCCGCAATCATCTCTGGGCTATTGTTATCGGCGGCATTCCCCCCGCTTTGCTGGGACATTTTGGCATGGGTTGCTCTGGTTCCTCTGCTTTTTGTTCCTCAGCCGCGTTCTTGGAAACAACGTTGCCTTGTGGGGTATCTATTTGGATACGTTCATTTTGCGACATGCCTCCATTGGCTGAATGAAGTCGGTTTCGGCGCTGGCTACCTTTTGGCGTTGTACTGTGCGCTGTACCCAATGATTTGGTATTGCTTTATTTCCTCTTTGCTTCTTCATTTGAAGGACTTGAAGGCGAAGAATCTCCCAGGGGAAAGTTTTCTGTATATCGTCTCTCCAATTCGTCTTTTGATTGTCGCTCTTGCTGGAGCCTGTTGCTGGACAGCGTTGGAATGGCTTCGCGGAACGCTTTTCACGGGAATTCCGTGGGATTTGCTTGGCGTCAGCCAATATCGCCGCACAGGACTGATTCAACTTGCGTCCTACACGGGAGTCTATGGCATTTCCTTCCTGATGACATTCACCAATCTTGCACTGACCATCGAACTAACCATTTGCGCATGGATGTTCCTTGCGCGCCGCCGTCATCCATTCCCATGGCATTTCCTTGCATTGGCGCTCATGCTCATACCTGTCTGTATCTGCGCAAACATCCCCCATGCGTTGCCTTCGCAAACCACTCCGACCATTGATGTCCTTGCGGTCCAAGGGAATCTTCCGATGATGCGCGTATGGGATGAAAAGATATTTGAGCAAGCCTGGGAAACCTACACACGGTTGACAACGGAATCATACAATGCCATCGCTGAGAAACCCGATATCATCGTCTGGCCCGAATCCGCCATCCCTGCTCCACTTAACTACGACGGCTATCGGACCATGCGCAATGCCTTCATGCAACATTTTGATTCGCAGTTTCTTATCGGCGCTATCCATCAAAGATACAATCCATCGGATCCGCAGAATCCAAATATCTTCAACTCCGCATTTCTTCTTGACAGAAAAGCGCCCGCAGCAAAAAAACTATTCAATCCCGCAGACGAGATTGTAGACTATTATGACAAAGTCCATCGCGTGCCTTTTGGCGAATACACGCCTGGCGCAAGCATTTTCCCATGGCTTCCAGGACTGATTGGCATGGGGCGAGACCTGACCCCTGGAAAGTCATTTCACAACCTCACGGTCAAAAAAGATGCAAAAATCGGCGTCAACATCTGCTTTGAAGACGCCTTTTCAGAACCTTCCCGCGAATTCACCTTAGGCGGAGCGCAGATTCTCATGACCATCACTGATGATGCGTGGTACAATCAAAGTTCTGGCGCACACCAGCACATGACGCATGTGGTCTTCCGCGCCGTGGAAAACCGCCGCCCGCTGTTGCGCTGCGGTTCAAACAGCCATACATGCTATATTTCGCCAAACGGCGTCATCTCGCCGTTGCTTCGTGATGATGCAAACGATTCGGACTTCATTGCAGCCGCACAGGTCTATGAACTTCCTATCCATCAATCACTTGGAACTACATTCTACACGCAGCACGGCGATGTTTTCGCCAGGCTGATGCTTCTTGCAACAATGATTGCGCTTGTTTGGATGACGCATCGCACGCTTCAGCAGCGCAAACTGCTTCTGGCAATTGTCACTGAACAGTTGAAGAACAAAATGGCAAAGCAGGCGACGGAAACAGTGACCTCATCGGAAAACAACAGCAAATGATGCAAAAGGAAAAATACTGCCATGAATGAGCAAAGCGGCTTTATTCCAGTCAATTCAAAAGGTCCTCAGCGTGCCGTCTATGCCACGATGTACCTTCCTGAATCTCTGCCAGCCAAATTGGCCGTCGCCATTGTCGAACCATTGGCGGAAGAAAAGCGCGCAGCCTACAGGATGCTTGTGCGTCTTGCAAGAAAACTCGCGGAAGACGGTATCGCCGCCATCCACTTCGACTTGTCAGGCACAGGCGATTCGACACTGCCACACGATGAAACGACATTCAACGCCTGGGTTGACGACACAATCGCCGCCACCGAGGAGATACTGACTTCATCGCAGACAAAACAACTCGCGCTTGTCGGCGCGCGCGGAGGTGCCTTGGTGGCCGCAAAGGCCTCCATAGAGACAAAAGCCCAGAAACTCATTCTCGTTGAGCCAATTCTATCTGGAGCGGATTTCCTGTTTGACTTGGAGCGCCGTCAAAGCATTAAAAACATGATGTCTGGGTCGGCTGACCAATCTCAAACGCCCAAATCCCAATGGGACGAGGGCAAATCTGTTGATTTTGGAGGATACGAGTTCAACCCGACACTAGCCAGTGAACTGTCGAATGCAACCATGGCCGACATCCTTCTGCATCTGGAAGGTACCACCGCCTATCATGCTATCCGTGTCTCCGCATCAAAAAAACTTCCGCCCGCATGGAATATCTTTGGAGAAAACGCCAGCATCGTCTCAGACAAGCCCTTCTGGGGGCAATTGGATTATTATGAATCCGACTTTGTCATAGATGCCATCCGTCATCAACTATAAGACACTTTTACCGAACAAAAAGGAGTCAACAAAAGATGTTTGGTTTTTATCGAATCGCAACCTGCACGCCTGTCTGCCATGTCGCGGACACGACATTCAATACTGAGCAGATTCTTGACCTGGCTCGCCGCGCCGCCCGCGAAAAGGCTTCTGTCGCCATTTTCCCTGAACTGTCAGTCACCTCCGCTACATGCGCCGACCTTTTCTTTGACTCCACACTTTTGGCGAATGCCGAAAAAGCCATTGAAAAACTGCTTGGCAAATTGCCTGAACAGACGATTTTTGTCATCGGCTCCCCTGTGCCTGCCAACGGTCGGCTCTATGATGCGGCACTAGTCATCCAAAACCATCAAATTCTTGCCATCGTGCCCAAAGTAGCCCTTGGCGACTTCAAAAACGCTTTGCAAAAACGCTGGTTTGCCTCTGGCGCAAATTGCGATGACTCAACGCTCTCATACGCAGGACAGAAAGACATTCCCTTTGGAACGAATCTCCTGATACAAGCAGACAATTATCTGAAAATGGCAATCGAACTCGGCAAAGATTGCGAACTGCCCATTCCGCCAAGTACACAAGTTGTTCTAGGTGGTGCAACACTAGTCGCCATCCCTGCTGCTTCCATTGACTTTGCCGACAGTGCATGTCAACGACTGACGGCTCTGTCAGCACAAAGCCGCCGATTGACCGCCGCCTGCGCTTTTGCCTCATCTGGAGTCTTTGAATCAACGACTGACAGCGTGTATGGCGGCCATCAGATTGTCGCTGAATTTGGCGACATACTTTTGGATTCACCGCGTTTCCAACGCGAAAGCATCATCAATTTCACTGATATTGACTTGCAGCGCCTCGCGTCATTGCGATTCGGCGACACGTCTTTCCGAGACTCCACCGACACCCTGCCTGCTTCAACCATCTGCATTGTTGAAGCCGCACAGGTTCCAGCCATAACCGACTGCCGCAGAACATTCGCACTCCATCCGTTCATTGCAGATACCCCAGAAAAACGCGACATGGAAAGCCAAGAGGTTTTCTCCGTACAAGCCGCAGGACTTGCCAAACGGATCGAGCACGCACATTCGCAAAAACTGGTTCTTGGCATATCTGGTGGCCTGGATTCCACATTGGCGTTGCTTGTCTCCATCGAGGCGCTCAGGATTCTTGGACACGCCGCGTCGGACCTCATCACTGTCACCATGCCAGGTTTCGGCACCACTGACAGGACATACAACAACGCCGTTAGCCTTTGCAAGGCTTTAAAGACAACATTGCGTGAAATCTCCATCAAAGACGCATGCATTGGACATTTTAAGGACATCGGCCATGATTTGTCAAACCGCAACGTCGTCTATGAGAATGCTCAGGCACGTGAACGAACGCAGATTCTTCTTGACATCGCCAATCAAGTCAATGGACTGGCCGTCGGAACAGGTGATTTGTCAGAGGCAGCCATGGGGTGGTGCACGTTCAACGGCGATCATATCTCGCAATACGCCGTCAACTGTTCCGTCCCCAAGACACTCATCCCGCAAATCATCACGTGGGTTGGAAGAAGATTCAGCAAAAGAATTCAAGGTTTCCTTCAGGATGTCATCGACACGCCTGTTTCCCCTGAACTTCTGCCAGCAGATGCATCTGGAAACATCCAGCAGAAAACAGAGGACATCATCGGTCCATACGAGGTCCATGATTTCTTCCTCTACCATTTCATGACTTACGGCGCATCCCCAGACAAATTGCTTTTCCTTGCAGCAAAGACTTTCACCGACATTCCAGAGAAACGACTGAAACTCTTCCTCAAAGGCTTCCTGCGCAGATTCTTCACACAGCAATTCAAACGGTCATGCTGCCCAGATGGCCCGATGGCGACGCCTATCGCGCTCTCACCGCGCGGAGCCCTTGCCCTCCCATCTGACGCAGTCGTCGATGAGTGGCTGAAAGGTCTGGAATAATCCCGTTTTTCTATTCGCACCAGATTGTCCACAAATCTCAATACGCCATGTTACAAGTCAAGCACTTATCAGTTGAATTCCAGACGGATGACGGCATTTTGACTGCCGTCAACGACGTCTCTTTCGAGGTAAATGCGGGCGAGACCCTCGGGCTTGTCGGGGAATCGGGTTGTGGGAAATCCGTGTCTGCCATGAGCATACCTCGGCTGGTCCCACAGCCTCCAGGCCGCATCACCAATGGTGAAATCCTCCTAGATGGCACTGACTTGCTCAAACTGCCCATCAGGGAAATGCACGCCATTCGAGGACGGGACATCGGCGTCATTTTCCAAGAGCCCATGACGGCGTTGTCTCCGTTGCATCGCATTGGTGATCAACTTATTGAAGTGATTCAACTGCATCAGAAAACCTCTTCCAAAGAAGCACGTTCCATTGCTTTGGAATGGCTGAAAAAGGTGGGAATCCCCGCCGCCGAGACACGGCTGGACTCTTATCCATACGAATTGTCTGGCGGCATGCGCCAGCGCGTCATGATTGCCATGGCGATGATTCTCCACCCAAAACTGATTATCGCGGACGAACCGACCACCGCGCTGGATGTCACCATCCAAGCGCAGATTCTTGAATTGATGCGCACCATCCGAGGCGACAATGCCGCCTTGCTGCTGATAACCCATGACATGGGCGTCATCTGGGAATTGTGCGACCGAATGGCTGTCATGTATGCCTCCCGCATTGTCGAATACGGCCCAGTCAAAGAGATTTTCGCCCAGCCACGTCATCCTTACACAAAGGGATTGATGCAGTCCATTCCAGCGTTTTCAAAGAATACAGACCGTCTGACACACATTCCTGGCCAAGTACCGTCATTGCTTCATCTACCCCAAGGTTGTGCTTTTGCGGACCGCTGCCCCTTTGCAAAGGACGACTGCCGCCATTGTCTCCCCGAACTGACTGGAGGCGACGGTCATTTCTGCGCCTGCCATCATCCGCTTGTAACTGAGAATCCGTCATGACACTGAAGGACTTTCCATTTGAATCCAGATGGCAGATGCTTTCCACGGGCCATAAACTGCACTATGTCGATGAAGGAAGCGGCGTTCCTGCCGTCATGCTCCACGGCAATCCGACCTGGTGCTACATGTACAGAAAACTCATCAAGAGCCTTGCTGACAAAGGTCGGCGCGCCATCGCATTCGATCACCTCGGCTGTGGTTTTTCCGACAAGCCGAAAGATGAGCCGTTCTCAATGGCGCAAGTCCATCTTGACTTTGACTTCGGCATTGACAACAATAACAGACCCAAATGCTTAACCTATTGCCTTCAAAGTCATCTTGACAACATGACGGAGTTTATAGACGCAGTCCTGCCAAGCGGGGACCCCTTTGACCTGATTGTCCACGACTGGGGCGGCCCCATCGGCTTCGCGTATGCGGAGCGCCACCCTGAACGCATCAGGCACATCGTCCTGATGAACACCGTCGCATGGATGTCCAGAACGTTTCCAAAGTCGATTTATCTGACCAAATGCCCCTTACTCGGGGCTTTGCTTGTCCGTCATCTGAACGTGCTTATCCATGTTGCACTAAAGAAGATGCCCATCCGTCCATTGCCTTCGGAAGTACTTGCCGCCTATCGACTTCCGTATAGAAACTATCACGACCGCATTGCGATACAGCGTTTTCCACAAGACATCCCGCTAGGACCAAACCATCCAAGTTATCGTCTTTTTCAGAAACTGGAGGAAAACCTCCACATCCTGTCCGACCATCCGATGCTTGCTCTTTGGGGAATGCATGACTTCTGTTTTCCGCCCGCTTTTCTCCGCCAATGGCAGGAACGCTTCCCGAACCTCAAGACGCAAACCTTCCCCGACGCATCTCATTTCCTGCTAGAAGACCTTCCGCAGGAAGTAATTACCACTATTATGGATTTTTTGAAAACAAATAAATAACACCCCTCACCCCCAAAACACATCATGCCAGAAGAAAACTGCACACACAATTGCTCCACTTGTCCTTCACATCAGAACGGAAACTGCGGTGCCAACGAAACCGATAAGGCTATTGCTGAACAACTTGCGAAAATCAAGAACAAAATCGTCGTCCTGTCAGGCAAAGGCGGCGTTGGAAAAAGCACCGTTGCTGTAAATCTCGCTATTGCATTGGCATTGAACGGATTTAAGACTGGTCTGCTCGATGTTGACCTTCACGGACCTTCCATTCCAACCATGCTCGGCTTGCAGAATGTCCAGCCAGAAGTGGATGGAAAGGGGCAAATACTCCCGATTCAAATTTATGGGCTTGAAGTCATTTCCGTCGCATTCTTCCTGCCGAACCAGGACGATCCCGTCATCTGGCGTGGCCCCTTGAAGCAAGGCGCAATGCAGCAGTTCCTCGGCGATGTTGAATGGGGCGACCTAGACTATCTTGTCATCGACTGCCCGCCAGGGACAGGAGACGAGCCTCTGGGTATTTGCCAACTTGTCGCTGACCGCAAGGCACTCATTGTCACGACACCGCAGGAAGTCGCGGCCGCAGATGTCCGCCGTTCCGTCAATTTCTGCAAAAAACTTGACATGGAAATCCTCGGTGTCATCGAAAACATGTCTGGTTTCGTTTGCCCGCATTGCCATGAAATCACGTACATTTTCAATCGCGGCGGTGGAGAGAAACTTGCCAAAGACATGAACATCCCCTTCCTTGGGCGCATTCCAATTGAAACAGCGGTTGGCGAGACATCCGATGCAGGCAAGCCTTTCATCGCGGCCACCCCATCGTCCGAATCAGCAAAGGCATTTGCAGAAATCGTCGATAAACTGATAGCACGCTGACGGTAAATAAACATTCGCAATGATTTACCTTGATTATGCAGGTTCTGGTCTTCCGCTTCCAGAGGTCATCTCACAATATCCGCAATACTGCGCAAAGTACTCGCTGAATCCACACGGCGGCACGCGCCAAGCGGAAGAAGCGCGACGTGCCATCCTCGCGGCAGAACGCCGTCTGCTTAAGAGCATGGGAATCCCTGAAGATGAGGCGGAAGTCGTATGGACTAGCGGCGGGACTGAAGCACTCAACCTTGCCATTTTTGGCCTGCAACCTGCAAATCCGTCTGAGTGGTTCGTTGACTCGACTGCACACCATGCGATGATTGAGCCTGCAAAAATCCGAACAGGGAAAACGGGCGTGCCTCTGGTCAGATTGATGACGAAACGCACAGGCGAACTTGAACTGCCACCATCCTCATCCCCCGCAGTCATCTGCATCTGCCAGTTGAACAATGAAACTGGCGCGATACAGGACCTTCCAGCCATTCGACGCAACATTGGGAGCAATCCTCTGATGATTGTCGATGCCTGCCAGAGTTTTTGCCGAATACCTCTTGAATGGACTAAGGCGCGCATTGACATGGCCATCGTTTCCTCGCGAAAAATCGGCGGTCCAGCATCGAGCGGTGCACTGGTCATTCGAAAAGGACTGCGGTTGTCCCCCATGCTTTTCGGTGGAAGGCAACAGCACGGCCTCCGCCCTGGAACAATGGATACAGTCAATATCCTGCTCTTTGCAGACGCCGCGGAACATATCGCCAATGAAAATGCTATTGAATACGAAAAGCGCCTTGAAAGTCTCAACTCATTGCTCGTCAATGGATTAAATGAACTCAAACTGCCGAAGCACACGATGATATCGCAAAAAGGGCGCTCGCATCCTGCCATCTGCATGTTCTCTCTCCCAGGCTACGAGGGAGCCGTCATAAAACGAATTCTGGCAGACAAACATGACATCATCATCGGTACAGGCAGCGCCTGCTCCGCCGAAGCAGGCGAACCAAGCCACGTTCTGACCGCCATGGGATTCGATGAGAAAACTATCCGAGGCGCACTCCGCGTCAGTTTTTCTCCGACGCAGACCGAATCGCACCATATCACCGCATTTCTTGAAACACTGAAGCAAACTCTGGACAACTATTGACAACTTTTGACTTATGGAGCTCTTTTTTGACGAACAAATCCTCTTGGATGACAAAGGCATACGAGCCGTGATGGCCGCTTCGGGGCAGGCTCCGTGGCGATTCGTCCTTAAGAATCTCGACCAACGCCGTGACCAGCTCCACAGTATCGTCCACCTGCCCTATTCCAGTTCATGGGTATTCACGACGGGACCAAAGACCAAATGGTGTCTCGACCCGTTTCTCGTCTTTCCTTCAACTGAAGAGGAAGTCCGTGAAATCGCTTCAGGTCTGCGCAACTTCGACTTCTGCATTATCACCCATTTGCACAGAGACCATTTCCAAAAAGAACTTCTGAAGGAAATCGAACATCAGGGAACATCTATTCAATGGCTTGTGCCAGAATGGATTATACCAGAGTTTTGCAAGCACTTTCCCGAAGCACCGCAGACTCGACTCATACCCCTTCGGATGAACCACGAGTTTTTAATCTGCGACATCCACATCACTGCCTTCGACGGTTTTCATTTCGAGCCAAACGGCAATGGTTGCCCCAGTTGCGCACTAGCCATCCAACTTCCCGATGGTGTCAAACTCTCATTCCCCATCGACACTCGGGATTATTCTCTGCCCATCCCCGCCAAAATGAAAGACTGCGACTACCTTTTCGCTCATATCTGGCTCGGTCGCGACTGCTCGCACCTGCATGAATCTCCGTTGCTCAAGCCGTTCTGCGACTATTGCCTCAAGTTCAATGCAAAGAATATCCTTATCGGCCATATTCTGGAAGTCATGCGCCCCATTCACTCGATGT
>JAGCTA010000215.1 GCA_017963875.1 Victivallales bacterium
GCCTTGACTTCCTCCACAGACGAATTGACGGCAAGAATGTACGTCTCGCCATCATGGCGCTTCATGAGGCAACTGATCGACGGGAAGTCCATCGCATCCTTGGCTGGACCAGAAATGACTGTCACCAAAGGCTGGTCGGCAGGCTTGCGCTCCACAAGAACTGGGATGAGGCTGTTTAATTCCTTCGCGATGGTCGTGATGATGCGCCAGCGTTCGGGCGTACTTGTGATTCCATGGTTGTAGCGGTTGTTGGCCTTGTCCATATATCCACCGTATGTGTACCATGTGATTCCCGTACCACCATGAATGATGGACACATAACTCATCGCGCGGATTTCATTCTCCTCGGGGAAACGCCTCCAAGCGCCCCAGCCATCAAAATACTGGATGATTGGCCAGACGCTCTTCGGATGGTTCAGACCACTGTCGTCAATATTCTTCATGACTTTTTTCATATCTCTAATGACTGACGGTACGCAGTTTGCGCGGTCTTCTGGCGTTTCCTGGCGAACAGGGTAGATTTCGGGCAGGAAGTTGTCCGTCCCCCGAACAAAATCCGCATAGTTTGAGATAGGCTTGGAGGCTCCGACGCCATCCGCCTGCGTCGTGATGCGGTTGTCGTCAATCGCCTTGAGCGCATCATGGCGGTCCTGCAACTTTGCAGGCGTGGTATAGTATGACGTATCGTCGCCAATGTACCATGCAAGAATCGCTGGATGGTTGAGTTTTACGGTCATGACATCGCCGCCAAAATCATCCTGTGCATGAATCCACAGTTTGAAGCCGTACTTGTGCGCCGTATCAAGGAATGTCTTCATGTCGGCACCACCATTGTAGGTATGGGCGAAATTGAATCCGCCCTCCTTCAAGCCTGCAAACGCCTTCTCGAAACTGAATTCGTTGAACTCTCGCTTCCAAACGGCATACGGTCCAATTGGGAAGAAAGGCTTGCCATTAACCAATGTGATCCCGTCATCGCGCAGCGTGATTTTATCAACGGCGGGACTATCGCCAAGAAACAGGTACTTGCGTGATTCCGTTACAATTCCGTTGATGCTGCCGATGCTCACGTTAATCTTGTGCAGACCATCCGAAAAATCCTCTTGCGGCAGGACAGTAAACTTATTGCCATCACGGTTGAAAGCGGCAGTGACATCCTTTCCATCAAGTTCCGCCTTGAAGGAAGACCAAAGAATCGCATCCTCGCAGATAATGTTCAAGACAATCGGCTCACGACGGTTGTGCGTCGGAGACACTGTGAGGTTTTCAACCACGGGTCCCCAGGCCTTCTCCTTCCTGTACCATTTGCTATCAGTTTCGCCGTTGATCGTGATGCTCTTGAGCACCGCCTGGGCCTTGCCGTCAGAAGAATACGTCCACTTGAGTTTGACCCACGGCAGCGTCGTCTTGAACGGCTCGGTGTAATAGGATGCCGCACCGCCAGTCGGGCCATGGAACGCAGACCAGAAACCTGGTTCGCCATCGACATCAGCGGCCTCTGAAATCTGGAATTTCAGGCTCGCACCTTCAGGGACATCGGCCTCCCATGAAACGTCGTTGCTTTTTTCAACCCGCATCGGCATCGAGGTGACCCAATAGTTTTTGACAATCGGCTCGCCGTCGAGGACACGTCCAAGACGGACTTTGGAAATCGCGAAAAACTTGTCTGGATTCACATTTGGAGTATCAAAACCGATGGTCAAGATAAATGCAGCCGCACCCTGTGGAATATCACCTTCCCCACGGCATGTAAAGTACATCCCATTCATTGAATCAAGTTTCACCTTCTGGACACCCAAAGACTTTCCAGCCGCATCAAACCACTTGACCTGCGTGCCGTAGCCTTCATCAAGGCGCATGTTCGCAAAACTAATGTCCGAGCAAACATCCAAATCCATGACAAATTTGCCAGGCTTGCCTTTGTACTCCTGCTTGAGGCTCACCACCTCCCAAGCAGTGTCACACGTCTGCCCTGGGACCACATGGGTGACCAACAGACACTTCCTACCGTATTTCTCCGCCCCGAAGGTAATGACGCATCTGTTCTCGTAGTTTCTGTCCTCCTTTGCGTTCCACACAGGCTCATGCTTGGCAAAATCAGCCTCGAAGAAATAGGTGACCTGCTTATATGGAACGATTTCCTGTCCTTTCATCGAAAGATCGGAAAATGAACTGATTTTACCTGCAAAAACCGTCGTTGCAATCAAAAACAAACTCAAAAACAATCTCGCTTTCATTTTGTCTCCTCATGGAAGTGATGGATGGTTCTTCTCTTGGAGGCTTCGACGATGCCCACACCGCCGAATCGCCGATTCCAAAAGCGAACCACGCCGCATATGGCTCAAATCATACGATTATAAATTAGCATATTCGGATAATTAATCAAGCGTTTTTCTGAACTTTCTCAGAACAATTTCATATTCATCTGACGAGTTTTTGCGCCAAAAAGACAGAAGCCAGTATCCATCAGCAAGATGTGTTAACGATGGCTGCCCGAATTTCAGGTTGTAGAACTGCTTTAGAATCTGCCCTGCGACATTGGTGCCTTCAGAAACGTCATAGAGCAACTCGCATTCGTGAAGTTTTATGCCTTCACCATCCAATACCATGCGTTGCAAGTAGATGCCAGGCTCATCTCCTTCTCGTTTGGCGTATAGAAGGCCAATGGAACCATCTGGCAATTCAATGAGATTGGAGGCCTGTCCATGCACCGTCGTGTCGTACTGCCTCCAAGTCAAGCCGCCGTCATCCGAAACAGCGAGACGATTCGTCAGATGCATCTGGCTCTTCAGGTCAAACGCCCATGAGACAACGGCGATTCGTCCATCAGACAACTGAATGCCACGCGTCTCCCACGCCGTGACAGAACTCGTTGGCTGAAAGACACTTTTCTCATGCCAAGACCTGCCGTTGTCCATGCTCTCGAAGCATAGACCGATCTGACTTTTCTCATCAACGGAGAATGGCGGTCCAAAGGCGAGCAGCCGACCGTCACTCAGCAGAACCGCTGGTCCAGAGAATTCGATTCCGCCCCACGCATGTTCAATGAACTGCGGCGACGTATAATTTCTGCCTCCATCAGAACTAAATGCCACGAAATTCCTGACTTTGGGGAAATGACCATGCTTTTCAGCATATCCAGAAAGCGACATTTCAGTCTCCTCCCGCTCATAGCCATACCCCATGGCAATGATGGTTCCGTCTCGAAGTAATGTCGGTTTTGCACAAGCCTGGAAGACACATCCATCGGAACGAAGTTCCCCCCAGTTGCCGCATTCTTTCCATTCCAATCCGTCTGGCGTTCCATGAAAGACGACGACTCTCTGATCGGCGGACTCAAATCCGCTGCCACAAACAGAAAGCATCGCCAGCGAGCCATCCGCCGTCACGCACACGCCTGGAAATATGCCACAGGGCACTTTCGGCGTACACCACTCTGCATTAGGCTGGATTATTCTCTCTGCAATCATCTTGAACATTTGAATTCTCCGTTGGATTTATAGTTGCCTTCAGCAACATAGACAGCAACGGGTTCCGTACCATCCTTGACAATCTCAACACTGAAATGACCATCATCCTCGCAATGGCCAGATATTGTTATGTTGCTCCAAGCAGGCGTTCCCTGAAGAAAATGTGCCGTAATGGATGTTATTTCCTGAGGCTCGCCGCTGTTTTTGGCCAGCCAGTCGCCGACGAGACTTGCATAGCGCGCATTGTTCGTGTGGCCGTTGATGTCAATGAAATGCTCTGGAACAACACAGGTCATGGGATGGTCATGCCCCTTTGCCATGACCTTCGAATCAAGATCGAAATATTGAGGGAGCGATGAATTGTCGGGCAACGGCACTGCAAGGGCTTCAGGGAGACGCAATGGCCTCATCCGCGTAACATCAAGCAACGCCCAGTAACTTGTGATGCGTCCTATTTCTCCGTCATTGTCAAAAAAAAGACCTTCACGAAGCGCATATAGACGCTTGAAGCCGCTCGGCCAAGTGCGGACGCGAACAGTGTCGCCAAGGCGCGGCGTCCGAAAGACATCCAGGCGGACTCTCAGCAACACCCATGCCTGCTGATGCTCCTGAAGCATTCGCAGACCGCACCCAAGTTTGTCTGCGTGGGCACCTGCCATCTCCTGAAAATAGTCGAAAAACGTCTCAATCCGAGCCTGTCCATAGCGATTGACTTCGGAACTGCGAACGACAAATGCCCCCTCCAGTGAACGAAGCGCATCATCCATGATTTAATCCTTCTTGACTTCCGTGCCCAACACTTGCGGACGCGCTTTGTCGCAACCAGCCACAAACATGTTTCTCATGACCTCGACAGCCGCATCTCTTTTTCCATCGCGAAGGAGTTGGCGAGCCTTGTCCGATGCCACCATGAAATCGTTCCTCAAGTCTGTTTCAAGTTGCTTCCAAACGGTGCAATCAAACTCAAGTCCATCTTTGTCAAAACGTGCAAATGATGCCTTGCTCCATGTCTCGTCCAGAATATCCGCTGGTATGTCCTCTATGCAAATGGGGACAGGCAGATAGGCCGTATGCCTTGGCGGACCGATTGTGACAAATTCAGCACTAAGAACATCTGGGAACTCCTCGTCAAGCAGCAGAGTCGCCGCTGAATTCGTCGTCTTGCCGCATACGCCACGCTCATTTCCAATTGCCTCAACATCGCCAAGAAGCCTTGAAATATTGGCGATATCCTCGATCGTGATTTTCCCATGGTCATCCACAGCCAGATTCAGGTTTGTTGTCGCCTGGAATTCTCGAGATGCGCTATTCATCGTTGCCTTGCAAGTATTTCTGGTGTATTTTGCCATACCAGGATTCTTCCAGATATTTGCACGGACATGAATGCCGTCAGCAACCCGCACGGGCAACGCATGATACGCGGTGCATTCAATGACATAGCCTTCCTTTAAATCCATAATGAAAAAAATGGAACCACGCTTTTCATGCGTATATCCGCGTCTGTCAATGATTTTCTGAAACTCTGCCACGGCCTCGGCCGCCGTCGTCGTGTTTTCCAGCAGATAGCGTGCGATGGAAGGCGTTCCCATCCGTCCTTCTTCCGCTGGTTCGTTCTCGAAAGTCGCCTCTCCGCTGTTCATGACAATCGCAAGCCCCTTCTCGCTGATTCCCATATTCGGAGAGCCAGCAGAACCAAGACCAATCCATTTATGCTTTGAAGGATCGCTCCAACGGCTGATGGCAATATCGCGTGGTTTCGCATCACGGTTCTTATGGAGGATACGATATCCACCTGCCATATCGGGAAACACCATCCAACTGGTGCACTCATGTTCAAGTTCTGGTTCTTCCGCCAACTGCACGTTTGCAGACAACAAAGTCATACTTATCATCGCAGATGTAGCCAACATCATTTTCATCTGTTTTCTCCACGTTCTTGATTAGATAGTTCTTTATGAATACCATACATAGATATTAGTTAGTATGAACTATTTTAGGCAAATTGCAAGCAAAAAGCCTCTTCCCCATTGATTTTTCTTGGAAATTAATTGTAAAATGCCTTGTACTGGTTACATTGTTATCACTGGCGCAGATGCGCACTTAATACAGTAAATCTTTATTCCACAACGAGGTGTTCAAAATGCAAAAGGTAGCGATACTTGGACTTGGCATGGGCGGTTCATGGGCAAAGGCGGCAGTCGATCTGCCAATTACGGATCTGACAATGGTCTATGACCCCGCATACGGGGAAAACCCGCGCATTGACACGAATTTCTATGAAAGCAAAAACATCCACGTCGCAAAAAGTGAAGATGAAATCTACGCTTCCGACGCAAATATTGTCATCGTCGCGTCCCCCGATCACTTCCATGCGGAACAGTCTGTCAAGGCACTGCTCGCAGGAAAACATGTCGCCTGTGAAAAACCGTTGGCACCGACTCTGGACGATTGCAAGAAGATCATTGCCGCCGTCCGTAAAAGCGGAAAGTTCTTCATGACAGGACAGGTCTGCCGCTATGCTCCAGGATTTGTCACAGCAAAAAAACTTCTGGATGAAGGCCGCATCGGCGATCTTGTCTTCGTCGAAAGCGAATACGCGCACGACTACCAGCATGCCAAGGGCTACAAGGAATGGCGAAAAGACCCGCAGATCAAGCGTCAGGGCTTCCTTGGCTGTGGCTGCCATGCACTTGACCTGACACGCTGGCTCGCAGGCGACCCCATCGAGGTTTCCTGCTTCATGAACCACAAATACATGCCCGACTGGCCGACCAATGACACAGGCGTCGCGATCGCGAAGTTCCCCAACAATGTCATCGGTAAGATATTCGTTTCAATCGGTGTAAAACGCCCCTATACGATGCGCACATGCCTCTACGGCACGAAGGGAACC
>JAGCTA010000216.1 GCA_017963875.1 Victivallales bacterium
AACCAGGGGTTGGCAAAATCACAAGGTATTTTCATTCAAGAATATCAGTCTTCCTGTGTTGATTTTGACAAAGAACTTGAACAGTATCTTGCAGGAGAGACTTCCACAGAAGACTTCCAGAAAGCCGTCAGGGAATCCTACCTTCCGCGCATGAAATCGCTGCAAAACACCTGTGATACCATGAGCAAACGGACGGCGGATTCTATTCCCTGCATGAATGAACTCAGGCAGATTATAGACTTGAAAACCGAACTCGCTGGCATCATGCTGGAGAAACCTTTTTTGTCACGTGCGGATATGCCGCAGGACATCAGGGAGATATTCAAAAAAATCAGTTCGCTTGAAAAGACAGTCCAGGAAAAATGCTCTCAAACCAACGAATAAAGCCTTCACCATGCACAAATTGTCAAAGGATGATGACAAAAATCATCATTGTTCTGACCATTTGCTTTAATGCACTCGCAGGTCTAGGCGCACCATTGACAGCCGTCAGGCAAGTTAAACATGCAACATTTGAAATCCGAGGCACGATTCCGCAAAGCGTAAATGATTTCACTCTCCGCTTTGATGGAACGGACGGCATGCCAGTCGCAACTGTATCCACCGCTTGCACGCGCAATCAGAAAAGTGAACCGCATCAACTGTGCGTGACGTTGAATTCAGGAAAACGCGAAGCCCATCATCACTGTCATTGGAATTCCAACGACTTTATTTTCAGAAAACGCGGTGATTTCTTTGAAATCATCGCAGGAAACGAGAGAATTCTCCGAACCATTGTCTTTTCTTCCTTCAAGGGAACGCTTTATGCCACCGCCAATGCCGATGGGAAACCCTGTTTGGAAAACTTGACCTACCAGCGGCTCGAACCCATCCACTTCGGCGATGACTTCATGCGCACAGAAGAGGAGGCGACGCAATGGGGGCTCTGGAAGCCACAATGCGGCGACTGGAAAATCTATTCAGTCATGGAACGTATTCAGGCGAACCCATCGGCGAGAATCCGCCCTGGCTACATCCCTGTCCCAGACCGCAGCCCCAACCCCTTCACTCTGTCAGGAAAGTCATCAGAAGACTCGAAAGACGCCTTCATCATCACGGGTTATCCTTTCTGGAACGACTACCACGTCGCAGTTACCGTCAAACCATCCCATTCATCTTGCGGCATTGTATTTTCGTATGTGAACACCAAGAACTTCTGGTATATCCGCTGGACGACGCCATCTGCGGGGAATGCGCCCTGTCCGCTCCAGTTGATTCAACGCGTCAACGGCAAAGACATCCTCCAGCAAGAAACCCGCGTGAACGCCCGCTCTGGCAACTGGTGGCGCATGGCCGTTCAGCAAAATGGCTCTGACCTCATTGTTTCCATTGACGGCAATGAGCTAATCAGACATTCC
The DNA here is from genome assembly GCA_017963875.1 of Victivallales bacterium. The sequence continues at coordinate 1,398 of JAGCTA010000216.1, forward strand.
TCCAACCAATGCGTCGGAGGGCTTGTTGGACTTTTTGCCAGTGGTGAACAGGAAACACATTTTGACGACTTTGAAGTGAGTTCGCCTCGAACTCTCCCCGTCGACTCGCTGCCAATTCTTGCCGCACTGACGAGCAATCCTCAAAAGACCTCTGAAAAAGAGAACGAGCTTCTGAATTACGGCATCGCAAATTGTGTAAAAACAGAATCAGGACTGGCCAATTGCCTGATAATCGCCCCCCAAAACAGCAATTCCCTGTTGAAATTCGGCGATTCATCCTGGATGCCGCAACGTGTGGAACTGACCATCGTTCCCAAAGACGGTCAGTCGTTCTCCCATGCGGGCCTGGCATTCGGCGAAAATCTTCAATATCGTGCAACGGTTTCACTTACAGATGGGACATTGCTTATTTCATTGACGGATACCGCCCAGAAAACAGTTCTTCAACAACTGTCACTGCCATATTCAAAAAAAGAAATCCATTTCGCGGTTGACACTTCCAACAAGAAAGTCACGGAAGTCTGGTTGAATAGTCTTCTCGCCTTGAGAATGGAGATGCCTCAGACTGAATTCGGAGGACCTGTCGCACTTTTCAATTCTGCCGCAGATGTTGAATTCAGCGGGCTGAAATTCTTTGCCGAGAACAATCGCGACTGGGAACAGCCTGTTGACATCCAACGTTTTGCAAACGACCCATTTATGCAAGGATGGGCTTCTTCGCGCTACGCATGGCTGCGCACAAAAGACATCGGTGTCTATCCACAGATATTCAATTACACAGGAGACATCTACGGTGCATTCAGGCTCCAGACGCCTGTCATCGACCATCTGGACTACACTTTCGGCAATGACAATCTGGAGGATCAAAAGGTGTATCGGCTTGAGACGCGCGTCAATGACGCCAACTCCACTGCGACTGTCACGCTCACGAAGGCGAGAAAAGCACTCTTTACCGCTACGTTGCCAAACCTCAAATACAGGATTCTTCCAGGCAGCCAGGTCATCGATGAAAAAATAGGAGCGCTCCCGCGTACTCCCGACACGCCGTCATGGGGTACAGTCACTTTCCACAGAGACGGTTACGTTTTCTGGCTGGAGCATGATGGCAAGACTGTGGCGACCGTCATGGACTCTTCACCCTTGCGAGGCCGTGCGCTGAACGCCAGCGTCCCCTTCTCCATTGACTTCATCCACATAGACTTGCAGCGCGAACATATCAAGGATTATCTATTTGAGAAGGCCGAAGCAGACTGGTTCGGCATGGGAAAATGGGAAGTCACCAACCGCTTTGCCTGCGACCCGCGCTGGTCGCACATGAATGGCGAATCTTTCGGGACGGCAGCGCTGTTTACAAAGTACGATTTGAAAGATGATTATACAATCGAATGCTTCGCAGGAATGCGGATGCGTCAGGGCGAACTCAAGGAAAAGGCACATCTTTCCTATCCGCGCGTTGGTGATATCAACATTGCGCTCCAGACATCACCCCTAGCATTGTTTGATGGATACAATCTGATAATACAATCTTGGGATGACGTCTGGTCTGAGAAAGACACACTTTTCATGAAAAAAGAAAAAGTCATTGCCAAGACAGACAAGGAATTCATTCCTCGTGGGCGATTCCGTTCTCCCACGGCACGGGTCATTCCCGTGGACTGGGATCCAGGCGGTCGTCCAGTCCACGGTGCGTGGTATGCACTGAAAATCCGCAAATCAGCCAACCGTTATCAGGCATGGTTCGACAACCAGCCGATTTTCGATGTCGTCGATGACAATCCTTTGCGTGCCGTCGGGCGCATTGCTCTGTGGACACAGCATAATTCCATTGTGCTCGCCAGAGTCAAAATCAACTACACGGATATTGTGTTTCCCGACAATCGGCTCTCCTGTGACGTTGCAGAACCGATTCGGACGATAGACCCACCTTCACAAACAACCGCAGATGACATTCTTCTTGACAGCCTTGCACCGCTCAACGGCGACCAAAGCCCTGAAATCAAATGCATCCCACTCACGAATGGACGCCATGCGATTCTTCTGACAAATGTCAATCCAGGCGGCGATTTCGCCGTCAATGTCCCGTTGACGACCAACAATGGAATCCTCAAGGACAAAATCATCGAATTCGATTTTGCCTCCTCTGGCGATGTAAGATGGAATATGTACATTGACCCGCAGGACGCCAAGGTTTCCAGATGTTTTGTGCAACTGACTGGTCCTGAAAATAATGCACCAAATCTTCAATGCATCGGCAAAGCCACCATGACGCAACTTGACGGTCTGGAAGTCCAAGGGCGACCATGGCATCATGTCAAAATCCCGTTGGCCAGACTATATCGTCTTTCCCATCCGTGGGACACCCCCATGAATGCGGACGCCGTTCTTCTTGGTTTTTTGCATGAAGGCTACCTCAATGCAGGGCTTGGCGGCAACCACACGGGAGCATGGGTCATGCTCGCCAATTTCGCAATCCGTACAGCACCTGAAAGTTCGCCTAACGGAAAACCCAAACTGGTCACGCCGACTGAAAACGGCGAATGGGACATGGGCCCCATCGTCATTGGTTTTCCAAACACATCGGACATGCCGCCAATTCTCGCTGATGCATTTTTCTTTGCAGGAAACCAACGTCTGAATCTTTCGAATCTGAACGCTTCATTCTCAAATGGACGGCTTACCATCCAGCCTCTTTTCAACGCCATCCCCCCTGGCCCGCTCACATTCAGGCTCATTACGTCTGAATTCTCCGAATCATGGAGTGTCAATGCAAATCATTCGCTGGACAAGACACCGCCTGAAATGCCTGTCATCAACGAAGCCATGACGGTATTGACTGGCCTCCATGACTTGGAGGGTGTCATCCAGTCTTCATCCTCAACGGATGTTTTTCAGCAAATCATCATGCGCGACAACGGCCTGCCAGCCGTCAAAATCACCTCACGCGTCTGCGGCGCGGCAAATAAAGTGAGTTTTGTCCACAAAAATCTGAAATACATTGCCAATTCGCCGTTTCTTTTCTTCGACATCAAAATCCCGCCAGAGACATACGTGGATTTCAATGCCCATATCAACGGCAAACAGCACACATATTTCGGCATGACTGACTGTGAACAGGGAGGAAAGGACGACGCCTACCTTGGCAACCTTTCCGAAATCAAAGCGGATGACACGTGGCAGCGAGTCTGCATTCCGCTTTATGACAAAACCTCGTCCATCCCTCTTTCCTTCAATTATCTACCTGCCAAAATCAAAAACTTCGGCATCGGCAATTTCCATTACTCGGGCACCAGACCAGGCGCGACATACCAGGTCTCCAATTTGCGTGTCGCGCAGGCGGTACGACTTCCATTAAAAGTATCCTGGAAAGCAAAAGATGCATCAGGCATCACTAGGGCCGCATTCAAATGGTCTCCAGAACCCAATGACACTCCAGATGTCACAAACGCGAATTTCACTGAATCTAAGGAGTTTACAACACTCCAAGAGGGACTGCAATTCTTCCATCTGAAAGTCTGCGACAGCAACGGCAACTGGAGCGGCACAATCCATCAGCCATTTTTCATTGAAACTGGAACTCCAGAAATTACAGCCACTCTTCCCGCCCCGCAGCAGAAGGCCGCCTCTGACATTTTCACGTTCAAACTGTCTGATAATGCACGAGGCATCGTCTTAGACAAATCCGCCTTGACCATCAATGACAAAGCGATGCGATTCAATGTCTACAACATTCAATACGACGAGGCATCTCATACGCTAAAGTGGGCAATCAATGGTTCGTCATCCGTTTTCGGACAGCGTTTAGCGGATGGACAGCCCATGTCGCTGTCATTAAAAGGTCTCCAGACTGCCCTGGGCCTTACCTTGCCGCCAGTCGAGTGTTCATGGACAATGGATTTCAGCCAAGACAACACAACGCCTTTGATAGAATCCATCATCTTGAATAATCGCAATTTGAATTCATGCGTGCAGATATATCCCAAGCGGACATCTTCGCCTTTTGCCTCGTCAGCCCAGCAACCGCCACACCGCACATTCGTCATCGATGAACTCACTGGCTCGAACTGTCTTGACGCAATCGCACCGCAACGCAGCAATTTCCTTATCAGCCTCAATCGAGTCCAATCCATTGACTTGTCTGATTATCGTCTGCTGCGTTTCCGTTGCAGGATTTTCCCTGAAACAAAAGTCAATCTCTTCTTCACAGTCAACAACACCATTTACACGGTGAAACTCAACGGCGATGACGAACACACCGTCATCGGCACTGTTCCAGATATTACCGATGACGGACAATGGCGTTGGATTACCGTTGATTTGGCAAAGGATGTTCTGGATAAAATTGACATTTCTGAAAAGAAAAACATCACGCGCATTCATCTTGGGACATATAACAGACGCGTCAAAGGGCATGTCCGAGTGGACGATGTCGCCATCGTCCCAGTCTGTCCACCCGCGCCGTCGCTCATATTGGCATCGACAGATGCGACTGGCATTGACCGTTATTTCGGCGAATTCACACAAAATCCATCCATTTCTGAGGAATTGCCTGCCCTGCCCGACGGCATGTCACTGTCGCGCAAATATCTCACAGTTCTTGACAAGCCTGGCCTATGGTTCCTCAGCACGTCGTGCAAAGACGGAGCAGGAAACCTTTCAGAAACCGTCCAGTATCCGTTCTTCTGCGATTCGCCAGCATATCCCGTTGATGGCGATGATACACTGGACAACCATTCAAAACACACATGGCGCTTGACGGCTTCGCCAAAGAAAAAGGGGAAAGGGCTTCCTGCCGTGCTCCATTTGCTTGATTCGCCATCTGGCAACTGCAAGGTTCTCGGCATTGTTTTTGCCTCGCAAAAATCCGTCCCAATGTATCTTTTCACTGACGTGGACGCGACAGCCGCCTGTGAAGGACTTGTGGCGGATGTCCACCTGAATGCATCGCCTGCTCTGGCAATCCACGCAGTCGCATTGGGGAAAAAGCAAGAGATTCTGGCTCTCAGCGCTCCTGCCACAATCCCCAGTTCGGCATCATGGCAGAGAGGCATTAACTTGAAATTCAGGGAATCTCCGAAGGAAAAGCCAGTCGCCATCGGTTTCTTCATCCCATCCTTTGAGGAAAAATCGAAGGCGACTCTTCTTTTTGACAATATCAAGTTGCTCGAAGGTGGCTTGAATGAAAAGAAGTAATTTGAGTGTCTTACCATGCCTCATGAGCGGCAAACCCTGCGAGGCCCGCCCCCAACAAAACAAAAAAGACTACACCCAAGAGAATACCAAGTATAATTAAAATCAGTTGAAGTTTTGCGAAATTCGCTCTACTTGGCTTGCTTGAATCACATGCATAGACAATCATCGCAATCAAATTGACGCCTGGAATGAGTTGCAGTATGAAGAAAACCAGCCAGTCGCCGATGGTCACTGTCGGGCTCATGTTGGAAGCAGTCTGAACAACAACCTGCTGCTGTGGCGGATAGGAATATGGAGGTTGTGGTGCAGGATTTTGCGGATACTGTTGATATTGAGTCATTTCCGTTTCCTTGTGTTCCTTATGGGTGTTTTTATTTGAATCCAGACAACTTCTTGTGAAAGATTTCTCTAATGAACCCTAAATCTGTGCCAAGGCAAACGAAATTGACACCTTTTTCCAGATAATCGTTCAAATCCATCCCCGGACGCAGGACCATGCCGACGAATTTGCCGTTTTGCCTTGCGGCGTCAATGATCTGCTTTTCCGCCGCGAGGATTCGCGGGTCTGAGAACTGCTTGTAACAACCGTAGTCGCTCGTCAGGTCAGAATGACCGATAAAAAGAAGGTCTATGCCCTCAATTGCCGCGATGGTTTCGACGGCCTCCACTCCGCGAACCGATTCAATCTGCGCGGCGGCCAGCAGCGAATCATTTGCGTCAGCATAGTATTCGTCAAACTTGTTGTTGTAATCTGCGGCTCTGAATATACCAGTCATTCCGCGTGTCCCTCGCGGGGGATACCGCATTGACTCCGCGAATTCCCTCGCCTGTGTTTTAGATTCAATCATTGGCGCGAGGATTCCGTCAGCACCGTAGTCAAGCATTCTCTTCACATATTCATGCCTGAATGCAGGGATTCTGACAAGCCCTGCGGCGGGATACTTCTCAAGCCGCGCCAGTTGTTCGAAGCACATCCGCTCATCGCATTGGCCATGTTCGCCGTCAATGACACAAAAATCGAAACCAGCCTCACCTGCCAATTCCGTCACAGCAGAGCACCCCGCTGAAAGAAAAATACCGATGACTGCTTTGCCAGTCAATAGTTTCTGTTTCAAATTTTTCATGGAATTATTGTCGTGTTTTGAGGGATAATTTTAGTTTTTATTATAATCTACAGTCATCTTCATTTCAACTTTCATTGCGATTTCCAAATTGACAATAAAATCATTTTTCCACTTTCATGACTTGATTGGCCGATTATTTCCCCCTTCGTGGTTTGCGATTTGCGAATATTAAATTAAGTTATCAATTTAGCACTTTGCAAAATCAGGTTTAATTATATAAGGAATAAAAATGGTCCATTCATCACGACGTCCTCCCAAACGCCGTTTGAGAATTGTCAAGAACGGAAACCCCGCCCTGCGGAAAATCTCCGAGCCAATCACAGTCATCGATGACGGCATCCGTAAACTTGCGTCCCAAATGACCGTTTCCATGCTCGAAAACGACATTGTCGGCGTCGGTCTTGCGGCACCGCAAGTCGGCATCAACAAACGGATGATTGTCATAGACACTTCTTGCGACGAAGTCCCCGCCAACGAACTCTCGCCGGGCGAAGTACTGCTCAATCCACAAATGCCGCTTGCGCTTATCAACCCCGTCATCGTATCCGCGTCGGAAGACACCATCACCCGCGGGGAAGGATGCCTCTCGCTTCCTGGCGTGGATGGTGACGTCACGCGGCCTGCGGAAGTCCTCCTCAAGGCGACACTCCTTGACGGGCAGGAAATCCAATGCCAATGCGCACATCTCCTGGCACGTTGCCTCCAGCATGAAATCGACCATCTGGATGGCGTGCTGTTCATCGACCATTGTTCAGAAGAGCAGCAGAAAAAAGCCGATGCCGTCATGAAGCAACTGGCAAAAGCAGAAAAGAAATACATTCCCTCAAATACGCGCTCATGACTTTTTCTGAATCCAGTGCCAATAATCCAAATGAAGCAGGCTCCGCGGCTGCGCAGGGACCAGACTATTCATTCAATGGTGAAAAGCCTGTATCCCTGCCGCTTCCCATGATGCCCAAACTGAAGTTTTTCAGTCTTCTTCTTGGGCTTTTCATCTATCCGCGTCTTGCAATCCTGAACGTTCGGGTCCATTCCCAATGGATTCGGGCACTTTCCGTAATCATTGTCTCTGCGTTGCTTGCCGCATTTCTGCAAGCCATTCTCTCCGTGCCAGAATTCACCAGGCAATGCGATACCATCTCAAAATATTGCGCAGACACGCTCCATTCCCTGACATACATGACCGATACAAATACCTTTTCATGGGATAACAACGAACTCCAACTGCCATCCACACACTCTCTTGAAGGATGCCGTATCGATTTTCTGAACGATAAGGAATCATTTGACAGGAAAGCAGCCATCGACTCTGACGATATATGGGGCATGTTCTTCTCACAGAAAGATATCGGCGTCTGGTCGCGAAATGTCTCAGACACTCGCTCCATCATCATCATGGACAATCTCCCAAACAAGAAACTGGCTGAAATCTTCAGGCAGTTGGGCACACCGCACGAAAACAGTTTCACATTAAACCACGATGGCATAATGCGCGTCGGGCGGATGGTCGTGCCATGCATCTCCCTCTGCTGTGGTATCTTCTACTCTTTCGTCTATTTCCAGTTGGTTTTCACCTGCGTCATCATTTTCGTCATCATGTCTTTGCTGTTCAACCGCATTGACAAAGCACCTTTCTCAGCGGTTGTCGCATCCTCCCTTGCCTGCGTCATACCGCCGTTTCTGCTGACGCTCGTCGCATCGCTGCTTCCATTTGTCACCATCGACATCGATACATTGTTCACCATATTCTTCGTCATCTACCTGATTATCATATTTTTGGACAGAAGCGTCGTCATCAGGCAGATTAGGAGAATCTGAGAACTCTACCTTCATTGAGCAAGCCCCCCCTTCAACCACTTAAAATAAACAAAGGAACACCATGCCAGAGCAACAAGTAAAGCAAAAAATAGTCAAAAAAGCCAAAAAGCAACCGCAATCCCCACAGCAGGAGGCGATTGAAAAGACAACATCCTATATCAAGGATTTCTTCTACATTGTGGGAGAAGACGGGAAAAGCGAGCCGAGATTTGAAATTGACCTCCTTTGCATTGACTGCGGCATCGTCATCGCAGTGCTAGCGTCCGCTTGCTGGGCGGCATCCATCGCATGTGCGCGCCGCCACAATGCCTTTGTCAGTTTTCTCCTTGGATTACTTATCCCATGGATTTACCCGCTGGTGATTCTTTTCGCGATGAACATCCCAGGAAAATGGGATGTCACCAAAAAGAAGAAAGAGGAAGAGAAAGCCGTCATGGAAGCAGCCGTTGCAGAAGTCGAGGAAAACACCATCAAGCCTGACGAGAATGGTGAAATCCCCTTCGAGGCAACTCCTGCGTATTTCAATACAATCAGCAGGACCGCCGACGGACAGCCCGCTGGCCCCTGGAAGGTCACCTTCAACGGCAATGTCATCACCGTGACGAAAATCATCGAGATACTTCCTGAAGCACTCAGCGTCGAATTCCATGACAGCAAGTCGGAACTCAAGAAAATGCGTTTCCCCTACTCCAAAATCGAATCATGGGAGCCCATCAAGGAAGAGCAGGCTTGACATCTGGTTTTCACACGAGTCCATTTGAGTTTTCCTGCGGTTTCTCCGCAGTTTTTACACATCACAGTTTTTGTATAATCGGAGCCATTCAATGTTTGAAGCACTCGAAAGCAACGTTTCCTTCCCGAAAATGGAAGAAGAAATGCTCGCCTTCTGGAAAGAAGACAACACCTTCGAAAAATCACTGGAGAACCGCCGAGGCGCGGAGCCATACGTCTTC
>JAGCTA010000217.1 GCA_017963875.1 Victivallales bacterium
CATTGATCTCGTTGTCCTCCGCCATAAGGATATGCCTGCCTTTTAGGTCTGCGTGCTTTTTCTCTTTGTAGAGACTCATGTTGTTCTTTCGTGCGATCCGTTCGAATTCGCTAATCACATTGGAGGCAAACAGTGGCTTCGCCAAAAAGCTATCGACGCCAACATGCAGCGCTTCATCCATGATGTCGTCCCAATTGAAGGAAGTCAGGATGATCACCGTCGTTTCCTTGTCATACCGCTGCCGAATTTCCTTTGCCACCGCAATGCCATCCATTTCGGGCATTTTCCAATCGAGCAGGACGAGGTTGTAAGGTTCATGCTTTGCATGTTGAACATCCAGCATCTGCAGGGCAGTCCGCCCATCGTAGCAGGTATCCGCCTTGATGCCTGCCTCGTCCAGCACAATCCGCGCATGTTCCGCTGCGATTTCCTCATCATCCACCACCAGAATGCGCATTTCCTTCGGGTCGACATAGTACGTTGCCGGCCCCTGATGCTGGCTGTTGGTCAGCGTGATGACAACGGTGAATTCCGTCCCAACGCCCTTTTCCGATTCGACGGAGATCGTGCCGTTCATCAACTCAACGATGTTTTTCGTGATTGCCATGCCGAGCCCTGCACTACCGTACCTGTTGCTCCTGCCGCTATCCTCCTGGGTGAATGCGTCAAAGACCTTTGGAATAAAGGCTGCATCCATGCCAATGCCAGTATCTTTGATGATGAACTTCATCGTGGAATGATCGTCATACACAGCGATACGTTCTACCGTCAGAGTGACGTTGCCTGGCGCATCCGTAAACTTGATCGCATTGGAAAGGATGTTGATGAGCACTTGCTTGAGTTTCATGTCATCGCCAATATAGTAGTCATTGACTCCACCAGTGACTTTGCACTCATAATGAAGGCCTTTTTCCTTGCATTGGGACATCACCATGGTATTCAGTTGTTCAAGCATATCGCTGAAAGAAAACTCTTCCTTTCTGAGCACCAAGCGACCAGATTCAATTCGACTCATATCCAGAATATCGTTGATCAGGCCCAACAGATGCTGTGCGCTTCCCCCAATCTTCTCCAGATAGGTTCGAGTCTCTGGAGGAAGAGATGTATTCCGTAGAGCCAGGCTGTCCAGACCAATGATTGCATTCATGGGCGTGCGGATTTCATGGCTCATGCTGGACAGGAAGGCAGTCTTTGCCTTATTGGCCTCTTCTGCAGCCGCAAGCGCCTCGCCAAGTGCCTTGTTCTTGGCCATTGCATCACGCATCTCGGTGTCAATGATTGTAAGGCCGAGGCCTACCGCATGCACGATATGATCGTCACGGTTTTCGGCATGCCGTACACCTGCCATCCGAATCATTTCGTAGTACTCCCTGCCGTCGCGCTTAGCCAGATAGCGATAGCAGATGATCACATCACTGGCCAGTTTCTCGCGCACATTTTCTGGCTCAATGAATTTCAGGAAGCCTTCCCTGTATTTCTCCGCAACAAATTGATTTGCATACCAGGCAAAACGCTCATGATAAGGGAAATGGACGCCTTCAGGCGTCTGATTATGGTCGTTTGGGTCAGCCCGATAGCAAACAGCATCGTTATTGTCCAGATCCACATGATAGACGCAACGATAGTCTGACGCCAGTGCTGTAATCATCTTGTCCTGTTGTGCTCTGCGCTTTTGCTGTTCCAGCAATTCTTCCTGCAGGGCAAGCCTGTCTTCCAGTTCCTTTTGTTTTGCCCGCTGGCTTTCCGCCAGTTCAGCGTTTGCCTTCTCCAGTTTTCTCCGAGCGGTTTCCCTGTTCTGAATCTCCCGTTTCGATCGCTTTGCATCGCGGATAAGGAACAGGATAATCAACGTGGCGACAACGAGGATGAGACCTCCGAAGATTGCCATGTTGTCTTGGAGCATATCTGTAAACGAATAGGAATAGAGTTGATCCGTGTAACGGAACGCATTGTTCTGCGCGTAGTCCATTCCAAGCACATTTATTCCGCGGTTGACCAGTTTCAACAGTCCATCATTTCCGATCTTTACGCCAAAACATCGGTCGTCGTTATGCGTTGTCTGAAGATGCGAAAGGCCACTGTATTTGCTGTTGCGAAGCATGGAGTTTGCGCGAAGACCATCTAGTGTCGTGCAATCGACCCGACCGTCCATGACAGCCCTCCAGGCATGCGTCAAACGATGGATAAAACGTGATTTTGGCTTTGGGATAATATGTTTTGACAAAAAACGTCAGCATGCGGTTGTTTTCATTCATTGCAAAATGCCGAATGGTGTTTTCACTGTAATCCCCTTTATAGACCAGTTCCGTTGTCGGGGAAACCACTGCGCTGGACTGGAAAATGCCACTCTCCTCAGCATAGTACAGACCGCCGCCGACAGGAAAGACCACGTCGATCTTGCCAGTTCCAAGTCCAGCGAGCATGTCGTCATACCTGTCAAAGTTTATGAAGGAGACCTCGATATCATTGATGCCGAGTTTTTCCAACATACCGGGAACGAGGTCCTTGACCAGGCCAGTCACGTTTCCTGACGCATCTATATCACTGTAGGGCAGATAATTGTTCATATAACCGACGCATAGCGTCTTATGTTCTGAAAGCCATCTCTTCTCCGCAGCCGAAAAGGCCAGGCTGGAGATGCTCACTGGATAGTACTTGTTGCGCAGGAAATTGATATAATTCGGCTCGTTCACCAAAAGTTCCATCTGCGCAATATTGAGTTTTGCCAGCAAATCGGACCTTGATTTAGTGACGCACAGATAATAATTGGATTCTCCAAAAGAGCAGAGCAGTTCCGTATTTGTTCTTCTATACGCGCCGTCTCCTTCTGCCGCGAGGAGGTCTATTTCATGTTTGTCAAAAGCCGAGAAGAGCGGTTCGTAATCAGGATAGACCACGACTTCCGCCTGAATGCCATGTTTCTTTAGAAATTCCCGTAAAGAATCTGCCATGGCACTTGCAAGAACGCCGATTTTCCTAGTGTTCAGCGTTGTCGGATCCGCCGTGATCGCATCGTCAAAATCATGCTTTATCAAGTTATAGGTTTCATTGCCCATGGGCGAATCAGGATAACCAATGAGCGATTTGCGCTCCTCTTTCCATGCCAGACCAGCGAGAAAATCAATCTTGCCATCTAGAAGCATCTGATACAGGTCGCTGAAGTTGCCATAAACATATTCGTAATGCCAACCAGTGTATTCGGAGATTTTCTGATAATACTCGTATGCATATCCTGTTTTGATGGAGCCAGGTTGCGCCCCTTCCTGAAACACTTCGTTTTCATAATAGCCGACACGTATAGGTCCGCTCTCCTTTTCGTCGGAAGCAACGGAGAACTGGCACGAAAA
>JAGCTA010000218.1 GCA_017963875.1 Victivallales bacterium
CGAGCAGGAAAGAAAATCGATTTTGAAAACGGTGCAGCACTCTAGATGGGATGAGTGACGACAAAATCAAAAGACGGAAAAAAGCCATGAAACCCTTCCTCCGCAAAATCTTCTTCTGGGATGCATCCGCCTCCTCTATTCCGTGCCACGCGGTTGAAATGCGTGTCAAGCTTCTTTCAGTCTAGCGATTTGAATATACAAGTATCTGCACCAAACTATTCCCAATAAGACTGGGGAGGCGTGTTTAGCGATTTGAAGATACGAGCGTCATCGCCAAACAGAGCCTTCACCTCGTCCAGTTTAAGCGGTGGTTCAAACACAGTTTTGTTCGCTGTATTCTCTAACGCCCAATATCCTCCTGTCTGGGGATAGCACCAACATTCAACCTTTTTTATGTTCTTATCCTTGTTGAAACGAAACGAAACCCGGGCAAGTATATACTCATCTCCATCATTCCAATAGAAGTTGAAAATCACGTCGATAAAGGGTTGGAATTCGGATGATACATGGTTGAAGTTTTCCTCGATCTTGCCGTCGTCGTATTGCGTCACTGTCTTGGTAATGCCATGTAAATATGGGTCGTCTTTCTCAATGCCTGCTTTATAAATTATTCTTCTACAGGGTTTGTCGGGAATTATTCCCTCTATGTCCTCATATTTCACGTTCGCAAGGTTTATGCTTTTCCCTCCAAACAAAAGATTGACGCTTGACAATACGGAATCCTGTTCGGTTATCTCCTCATAAAGTATCGTGAAATCTGAAAAAAGCATCTTTTCGGCAAGTGTCTCTGCAGAAGAAACCCTCTGTCCTCCTGAAAGCAAACAATTTGCATAAATACCTTTCTTTCTATAGATTAGCTGAATTGGAATGAGTCTAGGACAGGAGGTCAAAAACAATGCCAAGATACATAATACTACCACTGAAATATGCTTTGACATCATAACTCCTTTCACAGACAGTGCCATCTTTCCAACTGCCAGTTTATTTTTGAATGGCCAATTCATTGGTAAATCCTCCGACATCTCCTCACCTTCAGAGCAAGTGGCTAATGTCTAACACAAATAAGATAATCCTTCAAATCCTTATCGCAACGCAAAGAACAATAGATTATCCCGTCCGACCTCATTATTCTGCATCCCCCCCCTCCTCCTCAATTCCGTCCCTCGTGGTTGAAATGTGCCATTGGAGGTTATATTAGATAAGTGACAAAAACGACAACGCACATACCTGCCAACATAAGGTTAACACAACACCATGAAGCCCCTCCTCCGCAAAATCTTCTTCTGGGACGCGCCCGCGCAGGGCGCGTTCTTCGGTCTGACGCTGCTTTTGACTTTGCTCATAATTGCCCCCATTAAAACAGAAGGGACACTTTGAATGTTGAATGTTCTCTTGCTAATCTTGACCGCCATATCCTGCGCATTTTCCATTGTGATCAGAGGCAGCGGCAGATCATCGCTGGCCCTAGAGGGCGTGCCGCAGGAGAAGCCACGTTGGCATTCGGGCATTGTTCGCGCATCGATCGCAATGCTCTTCTGTCATATTGGAGTTTTCGCCGCCTCGGTGCTTCTGAACCTTTGCAATCCTGACTGGCTCGTCAGACATCGGATTCTGGTTGGTGCATTCTGGATCATAGTCGCCATTCCAACCCTCGTTTTCCTCTGGGGATGCGTTTCGCCGCGCAAATACCAAGACGGCAAACGCCGCGCTGGGCTCTCCCATCTTGTGGGCATTACGATCGCCTGCGGCATTCAAGGTCTGCTGCTCCTCATCGCCTTTGGTCTGGTCTACATCTTTCCAGGTGCCTCTTCCGAATGCGTCATCCAGACCGCCACGCGCGACACGAAGATCTTCCGCGCCTATCGCGCAGCAGCCATCGCCGACCGACTGATTCCAGATAACGCCCAAGACATCACCCTCTACTTCAATCCAGGCGACTGGCTCGGCGGCGGGCACGCAGAACTTCGCTGCAACTGCACTTTGGAGGAACTTCAGGCCTTTGCCATCAAACAAGGCTACGTCTTCCAAAGCGAATCCATCAAGACCAACGCCAATCCAACCACCGGATCATCAATGGACGGAGACCATATTCGCGTCGCTTGGATGCGGTTCCATCTCGAGAAGACCGACTTAGCTCCACCTGAATACCCAAAGGAGTTTCTGGCCTACAACTATCGCTACGGAAACGGCGGTGGTATCTCCTTCCTCTATGATGTCACAAGCAGGACACTCTACGCAACTTACGCGCACAATTGACTTCTGACAAGAATACGCAGCACATTGCGACGCAACCAACAGGAGATGTTCCAATGCCGATTTGTTCTCAAAAGGACTTGATCAAAGATATTGCAATAGCCCCTGCGGATGCAAAGAGCGTTTTCCATTGGTAGTATCGGATGGATGTCAAGAGAAAGGCAGATAAAATCTTCTCCGCAGAAGAACAGAGAATGATTTTGAGGCGGAGAAGGTTTCAAACCTCAAAATGCCAAAATGAGATACGAAACGCGGTCTTTTACAAATCGGCGTTGGGGGGCGGTATCGGGCATCGCGGTTTGACGAAAAAACTCCCGCCAGTCGAGCCAATCCCGTGCCACGCGGTTGCAAACCGCCGAAGGGAGTGTAGATTAGGGGAGTGACGGAAATGTCCAGGAGAACAACGGTTTTCCGTTCTTCCGAGGGCAGACTTTCGAAAAGGTTGCGGATTTGAGTTACGCTATGTTCCTTAAGAGGGTCGGTAACCACAACACGATTTGTCCACAGAATACACAGAATACACAGAAGAGAATAGAGCAACAATACATTTTAAGGATAAATGCTCTGCGTACTTGAGATTTTGCCAGACACGCTTGCGAAGCGCTGATGGTCTTGTTGATCCTCGGGGACAAGCGAGCTTGTCCCCGAGGATCAACTCAAACCATCACGGTCCGTAAGGACCTCTGGCAAAATCTTTTCTGTGTATTCTGTGTATTCTGTGGACTTTGAAAAACGTGAATCATAAACTACCCACTTGGGGAACAAAGCGTTGAGTTAAATTGGAGAAAAACATATTTCCACTGCGGATTTGAATGATGGATGAACCGAACGACATCATTTTGCGTCAACTCGAAAGAAACGGGATCGACAGCGAGATTGATACGGAGTCATTCGACAACAGAAAGATCTTGACCGTTCGTTTCTACGATGAACTTGACTTCTATGCCGATCGATGTCTTTTCGATGGATGTTCAATGGAGGAGACAAGGCGTTTGTTGGAGGCGTTCTGTTCGGCATCGTATTATATGTTTTTTTCTTGGCAAGTCTGTTGCGAACTCAGCAAACTGCTTGCGAAAGACGGACAACTGATTGAAAGGAAAGTCGAAGATTTCATCTTTTCCGATCAGGCGAACCATTTCAGAGGAACATCGCTGCACTTGTCCTACTTCGCGACCGACCTAAAATGGGAAGCGTGGTGCCTGAAATGCCTCGACCTGTGCGATGAGGACTTCCGGGACGGTCTCTTTCTGGCCTGTTACCATTTGAACACGCCCGATATTTATTCAAGCCTCGTCAAGCATTTTTCGGAATGGATTGAAAAGGATCCGGACTGGGGAAATGGCACCGGCGAACGGCTTGCTTTGGAAAGATTTTTGAAAAAGTGGGACGAAACGCCGGAATACACAATGCACGCCCATTTGAATGATATTCAGTCGGAATCCGCAAAGCGGAAATCGACATAGAAACCACGCGATTGCAAACCGCCGAAGGGCGTGTAGATTAG
>JAGCTA010000219.1 GCA_017963875.1 Victivallales bacterium
ATGGACGTCATCGTATCCTCCTCATCAACTGGAGCGACGAAACGCAGGCGATGTCCTTTGACTGTGCTGCACATGGTGTCTCATGCTCTTCGGTTACAGACTTCTGGCATGACAATAAACTGCCAGTCAATGGCGGCAATTTGACCGTTTCTCTTCAGCCGCGCAGTTGCCTCCTCGTCGAAACGCAGGCTTGAGTCTAGGCAAGATGACCTAGAAGCATGGTGTCGCGTCGTCGCCCAACACGCCGACGGTGGCGACACCATCGCTCGAAACAGCGTCTTGAATCACTGCTCCTGAGCCATCGCTATCAGTGATATGCGCACCATTCAATCCTGTTACAGTGACATCCTCGAAACGGCAGTTGCTGAAGTTTTTAAGGCAAAGAAACGGCATCGATAGCCCATTTTCGAAGGACGCCTTGAAATGTTTGAAAGTGAGTTTCAGTGTGGGGGCTGCATTTGAGGCTCCCCAACTGCTGGCTCTCATGTCTGTCACGGAACAGTTCTCGAACGTCACGTCCTCTAAAACGGAACCAGTCTGCCACTTGTGGTCGCTGACAGTCAGGCTGAAAAGTCGCCCGACTTTGTCCATCGTGCAGTTGCGAATCATCCAGTCACCAGATGTAACAGGATTGTCGCGTTTTACTGAAAAATAAGTGAATGCGCAGAGCATATTGGTCCGCTTGGAAATGCGATGAATGAATTTGCCTGGACCATAGAGACGGCAGTTTTCGACCAACAGCCCGCGACCGCCAAATCTGAATGCGCTACACGAACTGTTCAGAGTTGAATTTAGGACTTTGACATTGACGTTGTCGAATCCTGCGACACAATCATCGCCCGTATGGAAACTGCAATGGTCAATAAGCACATCGGAGCAGCCACGCATGTGGCAGCCGTCATGGCCTGCATCAACAGCGACATTTTCCAGACGAATTTCCGATGATTTTTCAATGCAATGGGCCCAATTCGCAGAATTGCGAATGACGTAGCCCTTCAGTTGGATGTTCTTGCAGTTTAGGAAATAGCAGGCATGTGGACCACGGAAGCCTTCTTCGCCGCCTGGATTGCGGCAGTCGCGTCCGTCAATGACACCAGGCCCTTCAATGCATACGTTTTCTACGTCAACGGCCCGCAGGAAGGACGTGCGGTGTTTGAATCCCGTCCAGACGCCGTCATCATCGGGAACGAGAGAATAATCATGCCAGTCCAGCGAACCAGCCAGAACAGCGCCTTCTTCAAGTTTTAGTGTCATGTTGCTGACAAGGTTCAGGCGGCCCGAAATGAATGTGCCTGCAGGAATCACCACGGTTCCTCCTGAGGCAGCGCAATGGTTAATGGCTGTCTGAATGGCGACGGTCTGAAGCGTTCCGTCTGAGACGGCTCCGAAATCTTTGATATTGAAAATCATGGATTCATCAGCTCCTATGTTCTGAGATGCTGGCGGTTCTAATTTCTTTTATGCTTTGCGGCGCAGCCCGCTGGGGAGACCATCTTCAAGGAGTTTTTCCGCAAGCACATCAGGGATGTCTATATATCGCGTATCCTCTGAAACATGAGTCAGAGTCAGGCTGAAGCAGTTATCGCCTCGAAGCAGTTTTTCGATTCGTTCAGGCCATTCGACAAGCGTCACGGCATCTGGGGCAAAAAGATATTCTTCAATGCCGAAAGCCATGGCGGAGCGTTCATCGTCGATTCGGTACATGTCAAGGTGGTAGAACCACCGTCCATTGGGCGCGTGGTACTCCTGGGCGACGGTGAATGTCGGGCTGGTGACGGGTTCTGTGATGCCGAGACCGCGAGCAAAACCGCGTGCAAGGACTGTTTTCCCTGCGCCCAGGTCACCATATAGCGCTAGTACCTGCCCATTGGACAGGATTGTAGCGAGCCGCGTTCCAAGTTCAAGCGTTGTTTCGTAACTGTTGCTTTCAAATTGCATGGCTTTCCTGCGCAGCCTCCAGCGTATTGTATAGCAGCATGGTGATGGTCATGGGACCGACACCGCCAGGGACGGGGGTGATGACGGAGGCGACTTCTTTCACACCGTCGAAGTCAACATCGCCGACAAGCCGATAGCCACGTGGCATGGAGGTGTCCTCTACCCTGTTGACGCCGACATCAATGACGACGGCACCAGGCTTCACCATGTCCGCCGTGACGGTTTTGGGGTGCCCTGACGCGACAATCAGGATGTCCGCTTGACGTGTGAATGACGCCAAATCTTTCGTACGCGTATGGCATAGTGTAACGGTGGCGTTGCCCAGGTCGCTTTTCTGCATCAAAAGACATGCGACGGGCTTTCCGACGATGTTCGAGCGGCCGATGACAACCGCATGGGCGCCAGCGACTTTTATTCCGCTTCGCTTCAGCATTTGGAGAATGCCGTGCGGCGTGCATGGGAGGAAGCATTTTTCGCCGATGAGCATCCGCCCGACATTCATTGGATGAAAACCGTCCACGTCTTTGTCAGGTCGGATGGCTGTAATGATTTTGTCCTCGTTGATATGCTTTGGCAACGGCAGTTGGACAAGGATGCCGTGGACGGCAGCGTCATTATTGTATTTTTCAATTATGTCCAGAAGTTCCGCCTCGGTGGTTGCTTCTGGGATACGGCAGTCAAAGGACGCAATGCCTGCTTCGGCGCACGCCTTTTCCTTTGCGGTGACATACGATTTTGAGGCAGGGTTGTCTCCGACGAGTATCACTGCCAGCCCTGGCGTGATGCCACGAGTTCGCTTAAGTTCCGCGACTTTGTCCTTGATTTCGGCCCGCATTCCTGCGGCCATCTGTTTGCCGTCAATGATAATTGCCATTGCTCTAAAGAATATCTATTGGTGTCTAATTGTCTTGGTGTCTCTCGTCTCTCGGAAGAACCGTCAGTTCGTCATCTTACATCGAGGAGTTCAACTTCAAAGACGAGAGTGGAATTCGGTGGAATGACATTTCCTGCCCCTCTTTCGCCGTATGCCAATTCAGGCGGGATGGTGAGGATGGCTTTTCCGCCGACCATGAGGTGCTGCAATCCTTCCGTCCAGCCAGGGATGACTTGGTTAAGGGCAAAATCAATGGGTTCACCGCGCTGGACTGAAGAGTCGAATACCGTGCCGTCGATGAGTTTGCCAGTATAATGGACGCGGACGACGTCCTTTGCGTTTGGGCGTTTTCCTTCGCCTGGATTGATGATTTCAACCTGCAAGCCAGAGTCAGTAATTTTGACGCCTGGCTTTTTTGCATTTTGGGCACGGTATTCAGCCCCTGCCTTTGCGGTGGCTTCATGGTCGTGCCCCTTGCCGCTCTCGCAGCCATCGTCATTGCAACTGCCGCCGCATTCATCGCATCCGCAATCGCAATGATGGTGATTGCGCTGCTCTTCGATTTTGTTGAAAAGGACTTCCAGCAGATTGGTGAATTCTTCCTGCGTGATTTGCGGTTTCTTGTCTTCGACCATATCCAAGAAACCTTCCATGAAGGCTTCCTTGCTAAAATCCAATGGCATGTTCAGGCATTGCATGGCCATATTTAAACCTAAGGCATAGGATGTTTTTTGAGCATCGTTTTTGAATTCCATGTTTGGTTTTTCCTTTTGGTGATGGTTGTTTGTGGAATGAATGACAATATTATCAGGTTAACGATTGTTCAATTAAGAAGAATCTCTGCGAGTTCGGGAAAACTATGGATGATTGCGTCTGCTGGCTGATTGTCCTGGATTCCAAAACCATAGGCGCAGAAACATCCTTTGAGCCCTGTGTTGACAGCGGCCCCTAAATCCGTGCGATGGTCTCCGACTACCCAGGAGCCTTCGGTTCCACTTTGTGTTTCAGCCATGGCGAGGCGCAGCGGTTCAGGGTCTGGCTTCAATTTGACGGTGCGCCCTCCCCCGACAACCGTGTCCAGCAATGGCAGGATGCCCAAGCCGCCGAGGATGGTTCGGGCACAATCGTCGGGCTTGTTGGTGACGACTGCGAGTTTGAATTCTGATTTCAGTTTCTGAAGCGTCTCGATGACGCCTGGATAGGCCTTTGTTTTATCCAAGAGGTGTTCGGAGTAGTGCTTTCGGTCCACGTTGACGACCTCTTCGAGGTCCCAGTCGAAAGTCGCGTCGCTAAATCCTCGTTTCATCTGGTTGTAGATACCGTCTCCGACGTATGAGACAACAGTTTGAAGTGATAGTGGCGGTAAACCATAGTCCGCTCGTGTTAGATTGACGGCGTATGCCAAATCCTCACGGGAGTCAATAAGGGTTCCATCCAAGTCAAATATCAGTATTTTGTTCATGTTGGTTGATGTTCTGGAAAACGATTGTCAGACAGATAATGTCACCTATTAATTGAATCTTTCCACTTGACACGCAAGTTTTTCCTCTTTTGGAGGATATATTGCATGTCAATTCATGTAATGGATTCGGTCGGAGTATTTTTTGAGCATTCGTGCGTTGAATTCGTCGCCGCCATCCATGTTTGCGCTCATGAAGACGGGTGGTTCTTGTCCCGCATTTACAAGCAACTGCACGGTTTCGGCAATCATGGCATTGAGGCAGGCACAGCCTCCGACGGTGGAGACTGGACCGACTTTCTGCGGAAAACCTTCGATGTCGCCGACGGCATCACCATACGGTGCGCCATTGTCTAGAAGGACGTCTGCAAAGTCGCCAAGTTTTTTGCCGCTTGGATGTCTGCTGGTGACGCGCGCCGAGTATTCACGGGATATCAATGCAATGATATTTGCGCCGCTTTCCTTTGCGGCGAGCGCCATGTCGATCATGACAGTGTTTCTTCCGGAAGTCGAGGTCAGAATCAACGCATCTCCTGCTTTTAGCGGCGAATGCTCAAGAAAGATTCTTCCCAAATCTGGCAGACGTTCCAATTGGCTTGTCATTGTCATTGGGCGTACTGTGAGATTCATTCCATGCGGCATGATTGGGTTGACAAGCATCAGACCGCCAGAGCGATACACAAGTTCTTCCGTCATGATGAACGAATGGGTTGCGCCGAATGAGAAAATCGAGTTTCCCGCTTGAATCGTATCGCTCAGCAGTTTGGCGGCCTCCTTGATTTTCGGAAGGTTTTTCTGCACCTGTTCCAAGGCATCCTTGGCACCGCTTAGATAACTTTCTGCGCCGTTCATGTCAGTATCCCCTAGCGTTAAGTTTATCCCATGTCTTGCGGTAGGCCTCTTCGCCTCCAGCACGGTTGAAACTCATGAAAACCGCAGGGCGATCTTCTTCTGGAAGAGTTCCCATCAGTTCCATGACACGCCCCCAGAGCATCCAGCCGCAGACGACCTGTGAATAGCCTGAAAGCGGAATCAGTTCGCCGTCATAGCCAGGGATAGTCAATGCGCAGTCGCCGTATGGGGTCATTAGGTCAATCACCCAATCGGCGCATTCGTAGAGGCTTTTGCCTGAATCATGGAGTGATTTGGTCTGTTTGGCGTAATCGACGGAAGTCATGACAATGACTTTTGCCCCGATGTCGTGTGCAGCCAATGCGGTTTCAATAGGTGAGATGTTTCTGCCTGAAACTGAGCCTGTGAGCAGAAAGTCTCCTTCACGCATGTTGCTTGCGCGGACTGCCATGCGCGCGTATTCCTTTTGTGAATCGAATTTAGTGGGATTTGGGCGGTTTTGTCCTGCGGTCGGCATGTTGTTGTTGACAGTGAAAGTCCAACTGAAGGGACGGATATTTCCAAGTCCTCCAGCACGGTTGATGAAATCGCCCTGGATACCGTGTCCGATTTGCGAGCAGAAGACGTAGTGGCCGTGCTGGATGGCTTCTGCGATTGCCTTTGCCGCGTCATCAATTACCGCGCGGTTTCCCTGCAATTTTATCAAATGTTCGCTGAGGATTTTCTGATAATCATCAAAAAACATGCTAATTCTCCCTGTTGAGTTGTTTTCTATTCCGATAACTCTCGAAAAAGTGTGCCATTCTGGCTTGATAATCGGGAAGATTCATACTTCTGAACCGCTTGACGATCTGTCCGCAGACTTGTGGACGGGTCGCACGGATTACTTTTGCAATTGGCAAATCCTTTTCTAGGCGTTTGTTGAAAATGTTGAACACGAAAGTGTTGTTCATGAGCACGCTGCCTGAAGCCACAAGCGGGAAAGATTCCATTTTGTCAAATCCATTGCGTTTGGCACCTCGGATTGCGGTTTCGGCGAGATTGTCGGCGGCGTCCAGAAGAACTCGCCTGGCTAAAGCACTTCCCTTTTTTGCGCAAGTGTCGCAAACTTGGCTTAATGAGGCGATTATGGAACGATCATTGTGGACATAGACGAACGGATTGAGCCGATTGTAGTTTTCAGTCAATGTCTTTTCATTCGCTTTGCGCACATATCCAGGATACGCAGTAATATCATGTTCCTTTGGTTTTTGCGTTATTCCAGGATAGGCATCCAGGTGCTCGCAGATTGCCATCATTTCATCAAGCGGTTCGATTTGCGATTCCTGTTCACGGTATGAAAGACGCAGGAATTGATGACCGATGTAGTATCCGCTTCCCCAATCTCCGAGGATTGGTCCAGCGGCATCAATCAGCCGAGTCCTTCCGTCTGGCAGCCACGTCATGCCTATCGTACCTGTTCCTGCGGCCAGGATCATTCCCCAGGTCAAATTCTCCGAGTACAGCACGCCTTCTGCTTCACTGACATGAAGATAATCATCCAGCATTTTTATATTTGGCGGGATTGCTGCGAAGAACATTTCCCTTGGCATGTTGCCACATGGAAGAATGCCGCTGAATGACAATTTTCCCAGTATCTTGCCCATGCAGTAGGACAGCATTTCGTTTGAGCGCCCTGCCCCGCCAAAATTCTGTTTTGGCTGGCATTCCGCAGGAAGCAAATCCGCCTGTTGACGAATTTCTTTGATTACATCGCCTGTATTCGCGTCAACAGCCAGAATTTCGCATTTGCTTCCTCCAATGTCAGCAGCGAGAATGACTGTCCCATTCGGCGTGTCCATAAAAACCTTACTTTTGATCCGCAATGTTTATGATAGTCGAGGGTGGTTGGATTGTTTCATAATGTGCCATTTGACAAAGGAGGCAGTCATTGTGTCACAAGACGATATTGTATTGTTCCGCCTTTTGCTTCAGCATGAGGATGAATTGATTACATGACGCGATTCGTCTGTCCCTGCGCGGGACTGTGCACATCCGCAGAATCTCCGCTATCGCGGGGAATTGCGAAAGTCCTGGGATGTCGCTCAACATCGGCTGGTCCATTGATTCCATCTGGTAGCGCGCTTCCTGCCGCCCTTTGGTCGATATGAGTTCTTTCTGGGGCTGCGACAGCGGCTTTGCGCCAAACAATACGGCAAATGTGACTCCGAATGCAAATATGTCTGTCTTTTCGTCAATGACGTCTTTGCAGACCTGCTCTGGGGAGAGATATCCTCCTGTCCCTGTAACGGCGCTTGCCCGGTGGCCGATGGCAACGGATACCCCGAAGTCAATCAGTTTGATGGCGCCTTTTACCAACATGAAATTCGATGGCTTGATGTCCAGATGCACAACCTTGTGTTTGTGCACGTAGTCCAATGCCTGCGCGGCCTGATAGACGACTTTGATTTTGTCCTCGACTGACAGTACCCTTCCGACAACCTTGTCTCCAAGGTCATGTCCATCAAGGTATTCCATCAGCAGGTCGTATCCGACTTCCATGCCGAAGCGTTTGACTTTACGCAGCCCAAACATTCTTACGACTGGCATTGGCTCCATCTGGTTGAGTTTCTTGGAGATTTCAAATTCATTCTGAACGTGACGCAATTTGGTAGAATACTTAACGTTCTCAAGTTTTTCCGCATGGCCGCTGACACTTGCTCCCAGGTATTTGCTCAGTCCATTTCTGATGCTTTTGCTGCAGAACATGAACTCTCCGCAATTTGCCCGATACAGCACCGCCTCTGCGCCTCTAGCCACAAGGTCGCTGAGTTCGTATGGCGCGTTTTGAGCGGCATCATACATTGCATTCAATTCCCTTTTCAGGTCTGCAGGCGTCTGAATATATGTTCGACGTTGTGGCCTGGGTGGTGGAGTTGATGCACGCATGGAGCCTGTGTCTCCAGTTGATTCGTCCCTGTCTTCATTCTTTTTTTCCATCATTGAACTCAGACGACGTTCCCCTGGAACGAACTTCTTTGTTTTATTTCCGCTTTCAATCTCGTCTTCATTGTCAGACAGATTGATTATCGGTTTGATATTTTCTGCGCCTTCGTCTTGTTTCATCCCTTCACCTTTTTCGCCTAAGGTGTTTCCTTTTTATCTGATCTTCAGATTCTTGCGGATTTTTCTGGATTAATACGTTTCTTTTTTCTTAATTACAGTTTGCCTATGCGTTTCAATGTCGCCAGTACATCGTCGCCAACGCCCTTCTTTTTCCCTGCCGCTTTTGCCTCTTTTTCGAGGTTGACTTCCATTTTTTTCAATTCGACGTGTTGCTCAATCGATTTATCCACTTTTGCCTGAACGTTTTCTTCGTTTATTTGATTGAACTCATCAACGAGTTCGGCTGGCTTTCTTGAGTACAGTCTGGAAACTGTGACAAAAGGTTTTTTGATGTCTGGATTCTCGACGACGCTATAGATTGGCGATACTTTCTTTGATTTGAAATATGTCAATATGTCATAGAATATCGTTGGATCTCCGCCTTTGGGTACTTCGACGAGGAACATTGCCTCGATGGCGTCTTCTGGCGGCAACAGCAGTTCATTATTGTTTGCATCCAGTTGTTTTTCAAACGATTCCGCTGGATTGTACTCGAAATAGTTGAAATGATTGAAGTATGGTTTTGCGATGAAAGCCGTGAAATCCTCATGGTCGATATGTCCATCCAGCAGTTTCAACCTGTCGTTTTTGTCTGGAATGTCAAGGAATATCTTCAATGACTCCACCATCATTCCATTGTATTCGTCTTCAGCGATTTTCTCCTCGAATTTCTTCTGGTTGCTGAAAAGCACGATGTTTCCTGTATTTCCCTTGTCGATGGCTTCTGCGAGTGGTCCTTGCATGAAGTTGATGCTGTTACTGACATATTCTGCGCTTTCTAGTTTGTCGTATGGCAGTATCAGACAGAAGAATGTCTTGTCCTGAATGTCGATGTCATCCACGTCGGTAATTTCTTTCAAAATTCCTGTTGTGATACCGTTTCCCGTGCCTCCGCCTGTAGAACTGATTACCATGCTTCCTCTTATCAGTTCGCTTAATTCGCGGCGTATTGCGTTGTATGCATCCATGCCAATTTCAGGGTTTTTCCTGCTTCCCTTGAATTGTCCTGTCGTTGAATGGACGGGTGCGTTAATCCGTCTGCCACTGCCCTCAATTTTGTCCATTTCCGTTTGGGAAACGTTGACCAACGTTGCGTCGTCGTCCAGTTTCGCAGCAACTTTGTTTCCAGCGCCACCGATTCCGATTGCTTTCATGATTGATAGTCCTCCAGATACGATGATTTTTTCATCACGTATTGTTGATTCAAGACCATTTGCTGGAGCGCTTTCGCACCCCATGCGCTGATATATAAATTTTTCCTGTTCTTTTCATCTCTGACATCGACAAATGATAGAGTATAGAGTGTTTCCACAATGGCCACCGCCGTTTGCTTTGTCCGTGTTACTCCACAACTTTTCAGGTCGTCAAAGCAGTTTGTGATGTTGTATTTTACTTTTAAATCCTCGCTTTGGGCACACCAGCACAACACAAGAAAATGCGCGTATGTCATGCGCGCTACTTGCTGTTTGAACAGTTCGCTTATTTCGTCTTTCCCTTGTGCCATTGGTTTGTTTCTCCGCCCTTTTTCCCTTTCTTGTGGTCTTTATTTTCTCCGCTCTATCTCAATTTATTTTACTATATCATACTATAATAGTTTGTAAAATCAATCTTGTGATTTTGTTTTCCCTTTTTTTCTCTCATTTTTCACAAAAATGCAATTGGTTGTAGCATAATCCCAACTGAAATCAATAATCAAATTATACTATATTACAATTCACTATAGTAGATTATAGTATAATACAATATAGTATAGTATAAATCAGGGCCATGGCGGGAGAATAGGAGGATAGAAGTGGAGAGGAAAGGACGAAGAAAGAACCAATGAGAGAGAAGAAAATAACAAAAAAAGGAAAGGCAAAAGAATGGAAAAATCAAGAGGAAAAAAAGACAAAAGGAGAAAAAAACATGTAAATAAGAATGTTCAAAAAGAAGAGCAAAAAGAGGAGAAAGTGCTATATTATAAATAGTCAACAAAGGTGAGACAATATGAACACAAAATACAGCATTGGAATAGACCTAGGGACGACGAATACGGTCATGTCCTATATAAACAACACCATTGAGGGAAAATTGCCCCAGGTGTTCAACATAACGCAGATAGTCGCGCCAGGGGAAACGGCGGAAATGATGGAACTGCCGTCATTCATCTATCTGCCGAAGGAAAATGAAGTATCATCGGAGCAATTAGCGTTGCCTTGGAAGCCAGAAGGAGCGGACATGGTCGTGGGGGCATACGCAAGGGAAATGACGGTGAAAACACCAGATGAAGTCGTTGCCTCATCGAAATCATGGTTGTGCAGTCAACAGATAGATCGCCACTCCTCATGTCTACCTGCAGGGGCGGACGAAGAGGAGGGAGATCGCATGATGTCGCCAGTGATGGCGGCAACAATAATCCTGAACCATCTTAAGGAAAACTGGAATTATGTGATGGCGAAGGAGAATGAAGAAGACAGGATGGAGAATCAGGACGTAATTATCACGGTGCCAGCGTCGTTTGACGCGGTAGCGCGTGAATTGACAATGGAGGCGGCGACAGCGGCTGGTTTGAGATTTACGTTGTTGGAGGAGCCTCAGGCGGCATTTTACGCATGGCTTGCAAATCAAGGCGAAAACTGGAGGAAAGTCATCAGCGCGGGAGATGTCGTGCTTGTCTGCGATATTGGCGGCGGAACGACGGACTTCAGCCTAATAGCGGTTGTGAATGACGGTGGCGACATGTCGCTTCAGCGGCTGGCAGTCGGCGACCATACGTTGCTTGGCGGTGACAACATGGACATGACGTTGGCATTGACCGTTGCGGCTCGATTGAAAAAAGACAAAAACATACAATTGAACCGAAGACAAATGGCGTCTTTGACACATGCCTGCCGTCAGGCAAAGGAAAAACTTGGAAGTGGCAATGTGAAAGACCAGCCGCTGACGATATTGGGCACAGGAACGGGACTCGTAGCAGGTACAATCAAAACGAAAATCAGTTATGAAGAACTGAAAGAGGCGATATTGGACGGATTTTTCCCAAAATGCGCAATTACTGACAAGCCGTTGGAAAACAAACTGGGAGGAATCCGAGAAATGGCGTTGGATTATACGGCGGATCCTGCGTTCACGCGCCATTTGGCAAAATTCCTTGACACGCACAGTTTCAAGGACGGAGACGGCAATCCCATATTGCCGAATACGATCCTATTCAATGGAGGAGTGACAAATTCAGAACTGTTCACACAAAGAATAATTGAGGTAATTGACGGATGGAAAGGGGAAGGATACGCTGACACAATGATTCTACAGCAGCCCTCTGGAAATCTCTCAGTAGCCATCGGGGCGGCATGGTATGCACATGTAAAACAAGCAGGAGGAATACGCATTAGGGCAGGGGCGCCGCGCTCGTATTATGTCGGCATTGAATCACCGATGCCTGCGGTTCCAGGGATGACACCGCCAGTGGATGCTCTGTGTGTCGTCAATTTTGGAATGGAAGAGGGGACTTCCGCTCAAATCAAAGTCAAAGGATTGGGGCTACTTGTCGGAGAAGCGACAGACTTCAGATTTTTCACCAGCACGACAAGGCACGAAGATGCCATCGGTGACAGAATTGACGCGAATGGAAGCGACGACCTGACGGAAATTGCGCCGCTGCGAATAACACTACAGTATCCAGATGGCGATGAGGCCAATGGCAATCTTGTGCCAGTGAAACTGCGTTCAGAGTTGACAGAAATCGGAACGTTGCAGTTATGGTGCGATGAAACCAAGGGGAGCAATTCCTGGAAACTTGAATTCAGCATCAGAGGTGACGAATGACTTTTTCCGTTCTGAAAAACGATGACGGGTCGCTGGCAAGGCGAGGCGTATTGATGACTTGCCATGGAGACGTGCAGACGCCTGTGTTCATGCCTGTCGGCACGCAGGGGACCGTCAAGGCGATGGCTCCGAATGAACTTGAGGAAATGGGTGCGGAAATCATCCTTGGAAACACATATCATCTGAATCTTCGTCCTGGAATGGATATCATGTCCATGGCGGGCGGATTGCACAAATTCATGGCGTGGAATAGGGCGATTCTGACTGACAGCGGCGGCTATCAAGTGTTCTCCCTCAGCAAATTGAACAAGAAAACACTGGATGGAGTTCATTTTCAGTCGCATATCGATGGGACACCGCTGTTCATGGGCCCAGTGGAATCCATGGCGATACAACGAATCATCGGTTCTGACATCGCGATGGCCTTTGACGAGTGCACGGAATATCCGATTTCACATTCAGGTGCGGAGAAGTCCCTTGAGATGACGTTGCGTTGGGAGAAAATCTCCGCAGAGCAGCCACATGGGGAAGGCCAGCAGGTATTTGGAATAGTCCAGGGAAGCGTCTATGAGGATTTGCGGAGGCATTCCATCGAGGAATTGTCAAAGATGCCATTTGATGGCATTGCCGTCGGTGGAGTTTCAGTAGGGGAATCCGAGGAGGAAATGGTCAAGGTGCTTCGATTCTGCGGTCCGCTGCTCCCGAAGGAAAAGCCTCATTATCTGATGGGGGTCGGAACGCCGCGCCAGATCATCATCGGCGTCCTCAACGGCATTGACATGTTCGACTGTGTCCTGCCGACGCGCATGGGGCGGAATGGCTCCGCATATACTCCATTCGGCACTATTCCAATCAAGGCGGGAAGATACAAGGAGGATTTTTCGCCGATAATGGAAGGATGCCAGTGCTATGCCTGCAAGCATTTTACAAAAGCATACATACGCCATCTGCTGAATACCAATGAGATTCTTGGCTCAAGACTCATGTCCATCCATAATTTGCACTATTTCATCAATCTGATGCGGGAGATACGTCTATCACTGGAGAAAGGCACGTTTAGCCAGTTGGCTGAGGATGTTCTGAAGAACTATCCTGAAATGACAAACGGCGAAGACGCGTGACCGTTGGACTTGCGACAAAGGATTTTTTTGAATACGAAAAGAATCAAAGGAAAACAACAATGCTTCAACTGAACTGCCCCAAAGGATACCATCCGCTTCTGGACGAATTGACGACGGAGAAAGCGATACGCAAAATCAAGGAATGGTTTCAGAACAATCTGGCGTTTGAATTGAACTTGCAGCGTGTCACTGCACCGTTGTTTGTACAAAGTGGCACAGGCATAAACGATGATCTGAACGGTGTCG